>JASHZK010000004.1 GCA_030042575.1 Acidimicrobiales bacterium | reverse complement strand
CTCCAGAGCCTGTGGCCAGTACTCGTAACCCATCACCGTCTTCTTCACCGCCGGGTCGTCGGGGCTCTGGCCGTCGGGACCGAAGTGCATCCGCGTGTAGCACTGCACACCCACGAAATCGTCTCCTTCGGCCGCGCGCAGGAAGCGGTTCTCGAGAATCTCCTCGGCGGCGTCGCGCACCTGTTCGCCCCCTTCGTCGGCCACCATCTCGGCCATGGACAGGGTGAGGCCGACGGGGAAGTCCCCGGGTCCGCAGCGCAGGGCGTCCACGGCCATGCGGTGTGCCTTCGCCAGGGTGTCGTTGACGGCCAGGTGGCGGCTCAGGTCGTCTTTGACCCCGGGGGGGAAGGTGCCCACGGTGTAGCCCATGACGCCCACCACGTTGGGCTCGTTCAAGGTGCAGGCCCGGTCGATCACGTCGCCGAGATGAGAAGCGGCCCGGGCCACGAAGCGGGCGAAGCGCTCGGGGGCGTCGGGTGCCTCCCATCCACCTCGGCGGGCCAGCCACGTGGGGTTGGTGAAGTGGTGGAAGGTCACCACAGCCTGCAGGCCCCGCTCGTGACAGCCGAGGCACATGCGGCGGTAGTGCTCCAAAGCGGCGGCGGAGAACTCTCCTTCCGCCGGCTCGATGCGGCTCCACTCCAAGGAGAATCGGTAGGCACCCAGCCCGGTGCCGGCCACCACGTCGAGGTCCTCCTCCCAACGGTGCAGCGAGTCGCAGGCGTCACCGCTGGGCTCGACACAGCCCGAGCCGGCCTGGTGCTCCCACTCCCACCAGTCATTGTTCACGTTGCCACCTTCGATCTGGTGGGCGGAGGTGGCGACCCCCCAAGAGAATCCGGGCGGGAACGACGGGAGCTGGCTCATCGCCGGGCGACGCTATCGGATGGCGCCGCCGGTGCCCCGCTTCGTCGGGCTGGGCTCCGACGCACGGAGGGGGCGCTTCGTGCAGGCAAGCGGTAGCCTCACGGCCCACCGAAGGGGTGAGGTGGAGAGATTTGGAGGGAAAGCCGCTCGTCATCGAGAGTCTGACCAAGCGCTACTCGAGGGACGTGCTGGCCGTCGACGGGCTCGACCTGGCCATCGAGGCCGGAAGCGTCTTCGGTCTGCTGGGCCCGAATGGGGCGGGGAAGACGACCACCATGCGCATGTTGCTCGGCCTCATCCGACCGGACCAGGGCAGGATCTCCATCTTCGGGCAAACCGTCTCACCCGGAGCCCCCGTCCTGGAGGAGGTGGGCTCCCTGGTCGAGACACCCGGCTTCGTCCCCTTTCTGTCGGGTCGCAAGAACCTCGAGCTGTTCTGGAAGGCGGGGGGCTCTTCCCTGTCGGACGCCAACCTCGAGGAGGTTCTCGACGTCGCCGCCCTGGGCGACGCCGTCAACCGCAAGTTCAAGACCTACTCCCAGGGAATGCGCCAGCGTCTGGCCATCGCCCAGTCCCTCCTCGGGAACCCGCGATTCCTCGTCCTCGACGAACCCACCAACGGCCTGGACCCCCAGCAGACTCGCCAGGTCCGCTCCGTCATCCGCCGGGTGGCCGCCTCGGGAACGACGGTGCTGCTCTCGAGCCACCTCCTGAGCGAGGTGGAGCAGCTTTGCGACCACGCCGCTGTGATCGACCAGGGCCGTCTGGTCAAGTGCGGACCGGTGGCCGACCTGGTGTCCAGCAGGACGACGGTGTACCTCGAGGTCGACGACATCGAGGCGGCGTGCTCGGTGCTCGGGCGCCTCTCCATCTGCAGCACGGTCGCTGCGCAGGGCAAGGGAATCTCGTTCGAGCTCAACGGAGCGCAGCGAATGGACGTCGTCGTGGCCCTGGTGGGTGCCGGTGTGGGGGTGCAGACCATCATGGCGCGCCACGGTCTCGAAGACGCCTATATCGAGCTCCTGGGTGGTAGCGGCCAATGATCACGGTCGAGATCCGCAAGCAATTCCTGCGGCTCCGCACCTACATCGGATTGGGCTTGGTCGCCCTGATCCCCATCATCCTGGCCGCCACGTTCAAGGCGAATCCTCCACAGGGCCTCGAAAATTTCGTCGACCTGTCCACCGCTGGGGCCATGAACGTGGCCATCACCTCGCTGACGGAGGTGAGCGCCTTCCTCCTGATCGTGGTGGTGTCCCTGTTCGCCGGGGAGACCGTGGCCGGCGAGGCCGAGTGGGGGACTCTGAGATACCTGCTCGTCCGCCCGGTATCGCGTAACCGTCTTCTGGCCATCAAGCTCACGGTGAGCGCGCTCCTCGCCCTCATCGCCACGGCCTTGATCAGCTTGGTGGCCCTGGCCATAGGCGTCGTTCTCTTCGGCTGGCACTCGCTTCAGGTTCCGGGCCTGGTGGCGCTGTCCTCCGGGCAGGCACTCGAGCGGCTGGCTCTGGCCACGCTGTACGTGGCCTGGATCCAGGCCGCCTACATCTCCTTTGCCTTCATGCTGTCGACCATGACCGACAGGGCGTTCGCCGCGGTGGCCGGAGGCGTCGGGCTCGGGGTGGTCTCGCAGATCCTCAACAACATCTCGGCGTTGAACGGAACGAGTTACGTCTATCCCACCCATTACCTCGACTTCTGGCAGCACCTGTTCTTCGGCCCGCCCGAGACGGCCGACCTCGTTCGAGGTGTCCTGTGGCAGGTGCCCTACGTGGCGGTGTTCCTCGGGGTCGCCTGGTGGTGGTTCAACCGCAAAGACGTCGTCAGCTGAGCCACCGGCCTGATCGGGAGCCGACGTCGGAGCATCCGGCGCCGTCGGCCGGTGATCAGGCGGCGACCGTCACCAGGTCGCCGATGGCCAGTTCGTGGAAGGCCACCTCAGCGGTGGAGATGGGCAGCTCCACGCAGCCGAGGCTCTGGGGCCATCCGTAGGAGCCGCGGTAGAAGCCGTGGACGGCGTCACCGCCGTTGAAGTAGTTGATCCAGTAGACGGGGTCGTCGTAATAGGAGCCGTCGGGGTTGAACCCGCTCATGTAATTGAAGGTGTAACGCACGTAGATCGGGAAGGTTCCGTCGGCCGTGGGGCTCACCGAGATCCCGGTGTTGCAGGGGGAGGTGAGCACCACCGCCCCGTTCTCCCACAGCGTCAGGGTCTCGGGCACGTTCTGGCTGACGTACACGTACGAGTAGGGGTCGGGGTCGAGCTTTCCGCCGAGGGCGGCTTCGATCAGTGACCGCCACGTGGAGGCGTCGGCCAGCTGCTGCACGGTGTCGCTGTCGGCCGTGTAGCCGTCGTAGTCGGGGTTGTTCACCGCTTCGAAGTTCATGAGCGCACCCCGGAGGATCAGGTTGTCGCTGCCCACCGACCAGTCGGCCTCGAGCGATGCCGGGGTCGAGGCCCATCGCCAGACGAATTGGCCGGCGAGGGGTTGGGACATGGAGGCGACCTGAGCCGAAAGGGTGGTGGGCTCCTGCTTGCCCCCCGCCGGCACGAAGTCGAGCGGCAGGTAGTGCAGCTGGGCCAGGAGCTGCTCCAGGCGCAGAACCGATCCCGGGCTCGTCGTGAAGCTGTAGGAGCGGGAGGCTGCGGTCAGCATGTCACCGGCGGGCTCCACGAGGCTCACCGGCCGACTGAACGACACCGTGACCTGGGTGCCCGGCCCGAAGCCGAACCCGTCGGGGGCGAACACCAGGGTGTTGGACCCCTTCTGGGACCAGGACCCGGCCACCGCCGGTGAGATGGCGGGCCTGGAGCTTCCGAGCACGTCGGCCACGGGCTGGGAGAAGGTCAAGGACACGGCGCTGTTGGGGGCCGCTTGCGTCGACCCCGGAGAGGGATCGGTGACGGCGGCGGGAGTGGAGGCGGCCGAACGGACGAACCAGGTCACCGTGGTCGGCGCCGTGGTCAGCGTCTCCCAGGTCTGGGGGGCGGCGTACACCTGGAGCTGGCCGCCGTCCACGCGCGAAGGCACGGCCAAGTCGACGGTGGAGCTGGGACGGCCGAGGCGCACGACCCGGGCGGTTGCGCCGGGCGCCGCGTACTCGACCACGCTGACCGGGTGGTCGAAGCCGACCGGCACCGTGCCCCCCGTCGAGGCGAACACCACCGACTGCGAGGGTGCGGCGACGGGGGTGTGGAGGGTGGCGGTGACAGAGACCTCGTTCCCGACGAGCCAGCGGAGCCACGACGGGCTCTTGGCCGACGCCGTGACCTTCACCGTTTGCGCCTGCGAGAGCTTGGTGCCGGGGACGAAACCTCCGGCGATGTGCTCGAGGGACAGGGGTTTACCGGCGTAGGTCGCCTCGATGCTGGTCAGGTGGGTGGCTATCCCTCCCAGGTCGACGTTGATGAGCGCCTTGCCCGACAGTCCGACGGACAGGCTGGGACGGCCGAAGAGCCAGGCGCCGGCGATGGCCAGCGCGCCCACGGCTGCCAAGGAGCCGCCCAACACGGCAACGCGGGTGCCCCATCCCCAGCGGCTCCATCCCCCGGACCGGACCGCCTCGGCCGCCCCGAGGGCGCTGGGCGCCGCACCGCCCTGAGCGGGGACAGCCTCCCGAGTGGGGAGAGCCTCCCGGGCGGGGACAGCTCTGCCCGCCTGCCGGTTCGAATGCTTGCCCTTTCCTGAGACGAGCCTCCGGCCCGACGGCATGTGGATCATGGCCGCCTTCGGCAGCCAGCTGCTCGACATCCGGCTAGCGTCCCCACTTCCATGTCGCGACCGTGACCAGCATACAGTTTGGGCTGAGGACCCTATCTCTTTCCAGGCACGATGCGTCGTTCACCTGGGCCGGGATCATCCTCCTCGGTGCCTCGTCGGGCCCAGAAGCCGTTGGCCGCCGAGACCACCAGCTGAGTGGCGTCCTCGAACGACAGTGCCGTCGAGTCGACGAGGAGATGGAAGAGGTTGACGTCGTTCCAGTCCCGTCCGTGGATGCGCCGCAGGTATTGGCTGCGGACACGATC
>JASHZK010000097.1 GCA_030042575.1 Acidimicrobiales bacterium | reverse complement strand
GCACCTCCACCGGCACCGAGAATTCCCGAAGCGCCTCCACCGCGCCTTCCATGATCGGCAGGTCGGAAGCGCTCCCCATCACCACGGCCACGGACATGGGCGCAGGTTATCGGGCGATGGCCGTGTGCTTGAACTCGTTGAGCTCGGGACGGCGGGAGATCAGTTCCAGCACGTGCTCGATGGTCGAGCGGGCCAGGGCACCGTCGCCCGCCGGACGGGTCATGATGCGGACGAACACGGCGGTGTCTCCCACCACGAAGGTGGGGACACCGAAGACACGGTGCTCGGCGACGGACTGCTCGTGGGCCTTGCGGAACGCCTCCCGGGGCCAGCCCTCGGCGACCGCCTCGAACACGGCTTCGACATCCACTGCGCTGTGGTCGAGCACGTCGCCCACCACATGGCGCTGGCGCAGGTCGCGCCCCTCGTCGTGGCGGGCGGAGAACAGCGCCAGGTGCGCGTCGGGGAAGCGGTCGGGGAAGCGGTGAGCCACCACGATGCTGGCCTCCATGGCCAGGAGGTCAGCGGCCTTGTCCGGGTCGTCCCACACGGCGGTTCCGCCCTCTTCCACGTGGGCCTGGGACAGCGAGAAGGGGACGAACTGGAGATCCCATCCCGCCCCCGCCCTCTGAGCGGCCACGAGATGCTCGTGGACGTTGCGGGCGAAGGGACAGCGGTAGTCGTAGGTGACGGCGACCGAGGTCGGCAAGGAGGAAACTGGAGACTGGGTCACCCCTCGTCCAACATCGCTCGTCGCCTGCTCCATTCCCGGCGTCGCCGCGCCCTCCGGTCCGTGGCGCTCCGAGGCCGGGTCAGGCGTCGGCCTTCGACGGCCAGACGAGGCGCCCCAGCCTCCCCAGCACCACTCCGAGCACCGATCCGGCGATCACGTCGGTGGCGTGGTGGTGGCGCACCTGCAGCCGGCTCATCGAGATGGCCGCGGCCATGGCGTAGTAGGCGGCCGCCCACGGGTCGTCCTCGGCCAGCAGGGTGGCGGCGCACCAGGCTGCCAGCGTATGGCCGGAGGGGAAGCTGGCCGAGGTGGGCCGACGCAGAGCGGGGAGGTCGGTGGCGGCTGGGGGCCGGCTTCGGGCTATCGCCATCTTGAGCGAGGCGTTGACCGCAGGCACCACCGCCCCGGTGAACACGACCGCCCGTAGGGCCGAGCGACGGCGTCTCCCCGGACGGCGAATGCGGGCCACGAGGATGAGGAACCAGACGAGGCCGTGGTCACCCAGGAACGAAGCGGCGGCCGCCAGCCCGTCGGGGAGCGGACGCCCGCGCCAGGGTTCGAAACGGGCGTCGACCCAGGCGTCGATGTCGGCCACCGGCGATCGGTTGGCCGAAGCTGCTCGAGAAGGAGCGCTCAGCGCCGGCAGGCGACGGCGTCGCCGTGGGGCTCGGGTCCGATGGCGGATTGCTGGACCATGGGGTCGGTGCTCGAGGTCATCGGAGCGTTGTTCCGCCAGGCTACCAGCGTCGAGCGGCTCGTCTCGCCCCGAGGCCGAGTGAGCGCTCAGCCGCCCCCGAGCAGAAACCGCACCGCGCTGTCGATCTCGTCCGACGAGGCGGCGGCGCTGGCGCTTGCGTCCGGGGAGCTGCTGGTGCCGGCGGAGCCGGTGTCCGAAGACTCGCCCTCGTCGCTCAGGCTCGACACGACCCGGCCGGCGTTCCCGAGCACCGTCCGGGTGACGGTCGAGGCGGTGCCGAGCACCGTCGCGCTGACTGTCGAGGTGGTGCCGAGGGTCCGGCTCACCGCGCTTCGGGCATAGGCGCCCACGTCCGCCACCGTGGCTTCGGAGCTCTCGAGCAGGTCGATCGGCGAGCTCCGGCTCACGTCGCTCGACAGGTTCGGCGGCGAAGTGCCTGTCGAGCCGGCCGGGCCCACCGGCGCGCTCCCCAGGCGACTGTCGCCGTTGCTCCCGTCGTTGTTCTCCCCGGCGCTCGCGACTACAGAGGAAGCGCGAGCCGCGAGCGCGATGGGGGGCACGGTGGCGGACGTCACCGGTGCGCTCGGATTGCCGAGTGTGCCTCCGGTGAGGTGTCTCGCCGCGATCGTGGCGGGGGAGGGCGCGCTCACGGTGACGCCGATCACAGCGGCGGTGGTGGCGAGGGCCGAGCCGACGATGATCGCACCGCCTTTGGCGGTGGTGAGGACGCGTCGGAGGATCCGCGTCGGGAGCCCACGCAAGCGACGCCCAGTCGCCAGTGAGACAGCGGCGATCCAGGCGCCCAGGCGGCCCTCGGAACCGGCCAGGGCGGCGAACTCCCGCTTGAGGGCCTGGCGGGCCCGCCACAGCAGGGTCTCCACGGCGGTGATGCCGACACCTTCGTGGTCGGCGATGCGGTGATACGACCAGCCCGAGCCCTCACGCAAGTGGAGGACGCGTTGGTGCCGGTCGGAGAGCCGGGTGAACGCCTTGGCCACCAAGTCCGAGTCCACGGCGGCCAGCACGCGCTCCTCACCGCCGTCGTCGGTGCTGGCAATGTCGGCCTGATGGAGCTCGGCGACCAGGGTCGAGCGGCTGCGCCGCCGTAGGACGTCGGTGCACAGATGAGCGGCGATGACGCTCAACCAGGGATAGAAGCGGCGGTCGCCGCCGAAGCTGGGAAGGGCCCGCCAGGCGCGGGCGAAGGCCTCTTGGGCGACGTCCTCGGCCTCGTGGGCGTCTTGCAGCCGGCGCAGGCAGAAGCGGTACAGCCGGCGGTAGTACCGCACGTACAGGTCGTCGAAAGCGGCGCCGTCCCCTCCCTGCGCCCGGGTGACCAGCAGCCGGTCTCGTGCCAGATCGACGTCGTCGGGGACCCGACCGCCCGAAGTCCGCTCACCCGGGAGAAGTGTCGTCACCTCCTGCCCCTCTTTCGTCTCCAGAGCACAGCCGCCCCGAGGGCGGCGGCGGCCCGGATACGTCGTGAGAGTGCCGCCGCTTCCTGCCCAACCCCCGAAGTCGTCCAAGCGTAGCGAAACAGGGCCGAAAGTCCACTTCCCGCTGGACTTTCGGCCCAACGTCGTGGACGGAGGCTGATCCTACGAACAGTGGGGCCTCGGCCATAGAAAGTGGCGTTCAGGAGAAGACGGCCGGTCGGCGTC
>JASHZK010000096.1 GCA_030042575.1 Acidimicrobiales bacterium | reverse complement strand
GGCGCCGTGGCGGATGCTCCCCACCATCTTGCCGAAGGTGTAGGTGAGGGAGAAGGGAACCGACAACGTCAGCCAGATGTAGAGGAAGTTGGTCAACCCGGTCGGGTTCTCGAAGGGATGGGCCAGGTCGACATTGAAGAACCCGCCACCGTTGGTCCCCATCTGCATGATCGAGCCCATGAAGCTGGCCGGACCGCGGGGGATGGTCTGGGTGACCCCGTTCAGGGTGTCGTGGATCATGACCGGACCGGCCAGGGTCTGGACCCCTCCCTGGCCCACGATGATGACGCCGGCGATGAAGACGACCGGCAGCTCGATGTAGAGCATGCACCGGGTGATGTCGACCCAGAAGTTCCCGATGGTCGGAGAATTGCGCCTGGAGAAGCCCCGCACCAGGGCGATGGCGACGGCGACACCCACCGCCATGCTGACGAACTGCTCCACGGTGAGCACGCCGATCTGGGAGAAGTACGACATGGCCGTCTCGCCGCCGTAGTTCTGCCAGTTGGTGTTGGTCAGGAACGAGATGGCCGTGTTGAAGCTGAGCGCCGGAGGCACGGCCCCCAGATGCTGAGGATTGAGGGGCAGCGACCCCTGGATGCGCAGGAGCAGGTAGCCGACGGCGACAATGGCCCCGGAGAAGACCACGAGCGAGCCGGCGTAGCGCTTCCACGACTGCTCCTGCTCGGGGCTGGTCCGCAGCATCCGGTAGAAGGGGCGCTCCGCCCAGGCGAAGTAGTGCACGCGTCCTTCGAACACTGCCGCCATGTACGAGCCGAGGAACCGCCACGTGAACGCCAGGACAACGACGAGGACGACGATGGTCCAGAAGAAGCCCATCAGAACCACTCAGGCTTGAAGAGAGCCACCCCCAGGTAGAGGAAGACGGCGATGGAGACGGCGAGGAGGACGCCCTGGACCCAGGTCACACGCGGTCCAGTCCCCAGATGAGCCCCATGAACGCCGCCACGAAGAGCACGAAGCCCAGTACCGCCAGGAAGTCAGCCATGCCAGCAGTATCCGCCGCATCGGCATAAACGGGCCGTGAACGGCGGCGGCCACAGCATCAAGAAATCGTGAACGCGCCCCTGGCCCCCCACCGGGACGAGCCGATCGGAACTTCAGTCCCGCTTCGCCTCAGGGGCGCTCGAAGTCCTGACATCGGCCCTGGCCGGAGATCCACCAGACAGGCGCCAGCACGAACAGCCGAGCGGTGATGAGATGGGGTCCCGTGGCAGGCCCCCCCGTCCCCGGTCCGGTTGGCGTCTGGTGGAGCGGCTCGTGGAAAGCGGAGTCGGAGCCGGGTCTCGACGTCGCCGCCGAGCTCGAGAGACTCGGTTTCGGCGCCATCTGGTCCAGCGGCGGATTCGACCCCGGTCTGTCGTCGCGCTTCGGCCGGCTTCTGGCCTCGACGTCGAGCATCGTCGTGGCCAGCGGCATCGTCAACATCTGGAAGTCGTCACCGGGACAACTCGTCCCGTCCGCCGTCGACCTGGAAGCGAGGTTCCCGGGGCGCTTCCTTCTCGGGCTCGGCGCCAGCCACGCCCCGATCGTGGAGAACTACGCCCGCCCTTACGGCCACATGGTCGAGTACCTCGACACCCTCGATGCCGGTGGTGCCGGCGACCCCAGCGTGTCCAAGGAGCGCCGGGTGCTCGCCGCCCTGGGACCGAGGATGCTGGAGCTGGCGGCCGTGCGGGCACGCGGCGCTCATCCGTATTTCGTGCCCGTCGAGCACAGCGCCCGGGCCCGCAAGGTAATGGGCCCCGGCCCGCTCCTGGCGCCCGAGGTGGCCGTCGTCCTCGAGGGTGATCCGGCCAAGGCGCGTGCCGTGGCCAGGGGCTACATGAACCTGTACCTGACGCTCCCCAACTACACGAACAATCTTCGGAACTTCGGCTTCGACGACGACGACTTCGCCCACGGCGGCAGTGACCGACTGGTGGACGCCATCGTGGCCTGGGGCGACGCCAGAACCGTGGCGACACGGGTGGTCGAGCACCACCAGGCGGGCGCCGACCATGTCTGCGTCCAGGTCGTAGGCCACCACAACGGGTTCCCGATCCAGGATTACCGATCCCTGGCCGAGGCCCTGGCCGAAAACTTGGGCTCGCCACGGTGAGTCTCACCGGTTCGGAGAAAAGGAGGGGCACCGTGCCGCCCGAGACCCGCTTTCGCGCCACCTTCAGACGGATGGACGAATCCACCGCCGAAGAATGGGCGCGCATCGGGCCGAGGTGGATGGCAGAGACGACGCCTACCTGGTGTGCGCCCTCCTCCACGACATCGGCGACACCCTGACACCTCACAACCACGCCGAGCTCGCCGCCGCCATCCTGAAGCCCTGGGTGCCCGAGCCCTACCACTGGATGGTCAAGCACCACGCCGTCTTCCAGGGCTACTACTTCTGGCACCACCTGGGCATGGACCGCAACGGGCGCGACGCCTTGCGGGGCCACGAGTACTACCAAGTGGGAGAGGAATTCGTGGACAAATACGACATGCTCGCTTTCGACCCCGATTACCCGGCGCCTCCGCTGGAGCACTACGAACCGCTGCTCCGCAGTCTGTTCCGCTGACACGTAGAACCTGGCGGCTCCTCCCTGGTCGAGGAATGCTCTGGGATTCGACCAGTCAGACGTCGCCTGCGGTTACCTCTCGCTGGCTCGAAGCGCTTGCTCGAAGTCGGCGATGAGGTCGGAGGGGTCCTCGAGGCCCACACTGAAGCGGACGAGCCCGTCGGAGATGCCGGCCCGTCGACGGGCGTCGGCGTCGAGTTGACGGTGGGTGGTCGATGCCGGGTGGGCCACCGAGCTGTGGGGACCCCCCAGACTGCCGGCGATCCAGACGAGCTCCAAGGCGTCGCAGAGTCGCATCCCGCCCTCGATGCCGGCGGCGTGCTCGAAGCAGACCATTCCCCCGAATCCGCGCAGCTGCCGGCGTGCGACTTCATGATCAGGGTGGCTCGACAGGCCGGGGTAGTGCACCGCTCCCAATTGCGCCTGGCTGGTGAACCACTCAGCCAGGCTGGCCGCCGTGGCGCCGTGTCGTTCCATGCGAAGAGGGAGCGTGGCCAAACCCCGCAGGCACAGCCAAGCCTCGAAGGGCTGCATGGCTCCACCTTGCTCCAATGCCGCCTTTCGCAGGAGCTCCCGGCCGGCACCGCTGGTGGCGACAACACCTCCGATGAGATCGCTGTGGCCGCCGATGTACTTGGTCGCCG
>JASHZK010000095.1 GCA_030042575.1 Acidimicrobiales bacterium | reverse complement strand
CCCACGCCGATGAGGACAGGCGACGCCGCGAGGAGGCGGAGATCCGCAACAACGCCGACACTCTCGTCTACCAAACCGAGAAGCTGCTGCGAGAGCAGGGCGAGAAGTTCCAGGGCGACGAGAAGGACAAGGTCGAGTCGAGCCTCAAGGACTTGAAGGCTGCCCTGTCCGGTTCGGACGTCGAGCGCATCAAGTCGGCCACCGAGTCGCTGGTGAACGCCAGCCACGGGTTCACCCAGCGCCTGTACGAGCAGGCGGCGGCCGCCTCGTCGACCGCCGGCGGTGGCTCTACCAGCGACGGCCCGGCCGGAGCCGGCGGCCCCTCGGACGACGAGGTGGTGGATGCCGAGATCGTCGATGAACCCGGGGCATGACCGGCGAGCACGAACAGAAGCCGGCGCCCTCGAGGCGCCCCGACCGGCCGTCGCTCTCTGACGACGACCGGGAGCCGGTGGCCTCCGGGTCGGAGCCGCCGGCGACGGAGAACGAGTCTGGGCAGGCAGCGATGGCGGGGGATCCGGCCCACACCGAATCGGCACTCGACTCCGTCCGCCGTGAGCGCGACGAGTACCTCGACATGCTGCGGCGGGTCCAGGCCGACTTCGAGAACTACAAGAAGCGGATGCTGCGCCAGCAGACCGATCTCCTGGAGCGGGCGGCCGAGACGCTGGTGGTGAAGCTGCTGCCGGTGCTCGACGCCTTCGACTTGGCGCGCGCCCATCTGGAAGCTGAGGGCTCGACTGATGCCAAGGCCCTGTTGGCCGCCGCCGGGCTGTTGTCGGACACCTTGGTCAAAGAGGGTCTCGAGTCCTTCGGCCGGGCGGGCGAGACCTTCGATCCCACCAGCCACGAGGCGGTGGAGCACGAGCCCGCCGTGACCGCGACGGCCGAGGACGGCGGGGCCGACCGAGCCCAGGACCGGGCTGCTTCCGGTGAGGACCTGGCCGCCGGTCGCCAGGAGCCGGTGGAGCCGGTGGTGACGGCGGTGCTGCGGCCTGGGTACCGCTACAAGGGTCGGGTGGTGCGCCCGGCCATGGTCAAGGTGCGGGGCTGATGCCCGCCCAGCGCGAGTGGCTCGAAAAGGACTACTACGCCGTGCTCGGTGTGTCGCCCACGGCCACCGACAAGGAGATCACGCGCGCCTATAGGAAGCTGGCCAAGCAGTATCACCCCGACGCCAACCCGGGCTCCGAGGAGCGGTTCAAGGAGATCACAGCCGCCTACGACGTGCTCGGGGACGAGCCCAAGCGCAAGGAGTACGACGAGATCCGCCGTCTGGGCGCGGCCGGGGTCGGCGGTTTCGGGTTTCCCGGCGGCTTCGGCGGTCCCGGAGGACAGACCATCCGCATGGAGGACCTGGGCGATCTGGGCGACGTGCTCGGGAACCTGGGCGGTATCTTCGGCGGTGGTCGCCGTCAGCGGGCCGCCGGCCCCCGGCGTGGCGCTGATGTGGAGACCGAGCTCCACCTGTCGTTCGAGGACGCCGTGCGCGGGGTCACCACTTCGGTGAACGTGGCCGGTGAGGCCCGCTGCGAGACCTGCGGCGGCTCGGGGGCCGCTCCGGGGACCACGCCGGTCACCTGCCCGCGCTGCGGCGGAAAGGGGTTCCTCGACGAGCCCCAGGGCCTGTTCTCGCTCAGCCGGGTGTGCCCGGAGTGTGCCGGTCGCGGCACCAAGATCGAAAAGCCCTGCCCCACCTGCAAGGGGAGCGGGGTCACTGTCCGTACCCGGCCGGTCAGGGTGCGCATCCCGCCGGGAGTGGAGGACGGTCAGCGCATCCGGGTCAAAGGACGCGGTGAAGCCGGCCGGGCCAATGGGCCCCCGGGTGACCTGTACGTGACCGTGCACGCCGGCAGCCACAAGCTCTTCGGCCGTCGCGGCCGCAACCTCACCATCACCGTGCCCGTCACCTACCCGGAGGCGGCGCTGGGCACGACGGTGACGGTCCCCACCTTGGAGGATCAGGTCACCTTGCGCGTTCCGGCGGGGACCAGCCCGGGAAAGACCTTCCGGGTCAAGGGACGGGGCGTGCCCGGGCACGGGCGCAACGGTCCCGGGGACCTGCTGGTGACCGTCGACGTCACCGTGCCCGGAAAGCTGACCGACGAGCAGCGGGCCGCCGTCGAGGAACTGGCCCGGGTGTCCACAGAGTCGCCCCGGGCCCATCTGGGAGTGAGCTGACATGAACATGGGCAGAGACGACATGCCCGGCAATCCGTCGCGGGCGGTGTACGTCATCTCGGTGGCGGCCGAACTGGCCGGCATGCACCCGCAGACGCTGCGTATCTACGAGCGCAAAGGACTGGTCGACCCCACCCGGACCGGCGGGGGGAACCGTCGGTACTCGGAGGCCGACATCGAACGGCTCCGCCACGTCGCCGCGCTGACGGCGGCAGGGCTCAACCTGGAAGGGGCCAAGCGGGTCCTCGAGCTCGAGGCCGAGCTGGAGAAGTTGCGGGCCGAGCTCGAGCGCGTCCGGGCCGAGGCTCGCGAGACCCTGGAGCGCACCCATCGCGCCTACCGGCGCGACCTCGTGCCCTTGCGTCAAGCCACCGTCCGCTGGATCCGCCCGTCGCCCGGCTCCAGGGCGTCGAACACGAATTGAACCGACATGCCAGTTGATCCCAACCGCTTCACGCGCAAGACCCAGGAGGCCCTCGGGCAGGCCACCGAGCTGGCCCGGGCCGACAACAACCCCGAGGTCACACCCGACCACCTGCTCTCGGCCCTGCTCGGCCAGCCCGAGGGGCTGGCCCTGCCGCTGCTGGCCCGGGCCGGGGTCGACGTCACCCATCTGCGCAACGCCGTCGCCGACCGACTGGCCGCCGCCCCCAAGGCCTACGGCGGGGCGCAGCTGTCGTTGTCCAGGCAGACGGCCGAGCTGCTGCAGGGGGCCGACGCCCTGCGCCGGGACATGGGCGACGAGTACCTGTCGGTCGAGCACCTGCTTCTGTCCATGGCCGAGCTCATCGGTGTCAGCCGTGACCAGCTGCTCGGCGCCTTGCGCCAGGTGCGGGGCTCGCACCGGGTCACCTCCCAGGATCCCGAGGAGCAATACCAGGCCCTGGAGCGCTACGGGCGGGACCTCACCGACCTGGCCCGCCAGGGCAAGCTCGATCCGGTCATCGGCCGTGACGAGGAGATTCGCCGGGTGATCCAGGTGCTGTCCCGGCGCACCAAGAACAATCCCGTGCTCATCGGCGAGCCGGGCGTGGGCAAGACGGCCATAGTGGAGGGCCTGGCCCGGCGCATCGTCGAGGGCGACGTGCCCGAGTCCCTGCGCGACAAGCGTCTGGTGGCTCTCGACCTCTCGGCCATGGTGGCCGGGGCAAAGTACCGCGGCGAGTTCGAGGAGCGGCTCAAGGCGGTGTTGAAGGAGATCACGGACGCCGAGGGCGAGGTCGTCACCTTCATCGACGAGCTCCACACCATCGTGGGTGCTGGTGCGGCCGAAGGGGCCATGGACGCCGGCAACATGATCAAACCCATGCTGGCCCGCGGCGAGCTCCGACTCATCGGGGCCACCACCCTCGACGAGTACCGCAAGCACATCGAGAAAGACGCCGCCCTGGAGCGCCGTTTCGCCCCCGTCTACGTGGGCCAGCCCGACGTGGAGGACACCGTCGCCATCCTGCGGGGGCTCAAGGAGCGTTACGAGATCCACCACGGCGTGCGCATCCAGGACGCCGCCCTGGTGGCGGCGGCCGTGCTCTCCGACCGCTACGTCACCGGGCGGTTCCTGCCCGACAAGGCCATCGACCTCGTCGACGAGGCGGCCAGCCGCTTGCGCATCGAGATCGACTCCATGCCCACCGAGATCGACGTGGTCACCCGTCGCATGCGCCAGCTCGAGATCGAGCGCGTGGCTCTGGTCAAAGAGACCGACCCGGCCTCGGCCGAACGCCTGGGGCGGCTCGACGAGGAGCTGGCCAACCTGAAGGAGCAGGCCGACGCCATGACGGCCCGCTGGCAGCGCGAGAAGGATCGCATCGCCGAGATCCGCCTGCTCAAAGAGGAGCTCGAGTCGGCCAAGGAGTCGGCCGAGCGCTTCGCCCGGGAGGGCGACCTGGCCCGCGCCTCGGAGATCCGCTACGGCCAGGTTCCCGAGCTCGAGCACAAGGTGGAGGACGCCACCAAGGCCCTGGCCGAGCTGCAGGCCGACGGGGCCATGTTGAAGGAGGAGGTCGACGCCGAGGACGTGGCCGAGGTGGTGAGCCGCTGGACCGGCATCCCCGTGACCCGCCTCATGGAGGCCGAGCTGCAGAAGCTCGTCCGCATGGAGGACGCCCTCGAGGCGCGGGTGGTGGGCCAGGACGACGCCGTACGGGCGGTGGCCAACGCCATCCGGCGCAGTCGGGCCGGTCTGTCGGATCCCAACCGCCCCATCGGCTCGTTCCTCTTCCTGGGCCCCACCGGGGTGGGCAAGACCGAGCTGGCCCGGGCCTTGGCCCAGTTCCTCTTCGACGACGGCCGGGCCATGGTGCGCATCGACATGGGGGAGTACCAGGAGAAGCACACCGTCTCCCGGCTGGTAGGCGCGCCACCCGGCTACGTGGGCTACGAAGAGGGCGGTCAGCTCTCGGAGGCCGTCCGCCGCCGTCCCTACGCCGTGGTGCTCCTGGACGAGATCGAGAAGGCGCATCCGGACGTGTTCAACGTGCTGCTCCAGGTGCTGGAGGACGGCCGGCTCACCGACGGCCAGGGTCGCACGGTGGACTTCACCAACACCGTGCTGATCATGACCTCCAACCTGGCCGGCGATCCGGCGGGTTTCTT
>JASHZK010000094.1 GCA_030042575.1 Acidimicrobiales bacterium | reverse complement strand
CAAGGCGACCAGCGAGAAGGGTGGGGCGGTGCGCTCCCCCGACGATCCCCCTACCAGGGTCAAGGCGGCCACCAGCCCGACGGCCAGGGCCACACCCACCGCCAAGGAGACGAGCCGTCTCCTGGTGGGGCTCGACGGGCTCAATGGAAACGCACGAGCACGTCGCCGGCCATGGCGACGAACAGCAACGTCAGGTAGGTGATGGAGTAACGGAAGAGCGCCAGTGCCGCTTTCGGTGTCTCTTCACGACGCAGACGTTCGGCGTAGAAGAGGAACAGCGCCCCGAGCACGGCGGCCACGGTCACGTACAGCGGCCCCATATGGCCCACCACGGCGAAGACCAGCGTCACCGCCACCAGTAGCACGCTGTAGAGGAGGATCTGGCGGGCCGTTCGGGACAGGGTGGTCACCACCGGCAGCATGGGCACCCGCGCCGTCTTGTAGTCGTCGCGATAGCGCACGGCCAGCGACCAGAAGTGCGGCGGCGTCCAGATGAAGATCACGGCGAACAGCACCAGCGGGGGCCAGCCCAACCGGTCGGTGACAGCGGCCCATCCCACCAGGACGGGCACGGCGCCGGCGGCGCCGCCGATGACGATGTTCTGGCTGGAGGTCCGCTTCAGCCACAGGCTGTACACGAAGACGTAGAACAGCGTGGCCGACAGGGCCAAGACGGCGGAGAGCAGGTTGACGGCCAGGGCCAATTCGGCGAAGGCGGCCGCTTCGAGCACCACGGCGAAGACGAGAGCCCGGCCCGCCGTGAGCTCGCCGGTGACCAGCGGCCGGTGACGGGTGCGGTGCATGACCCGGTCGATGTCGCGGTCGACCACCATGTTGATGGCATTGGCCCCCCCGGCGGCCAGGGCCCCACCGGCCAGCGTGGCCACCATGAGCCCCACAGAGGGCACCCCGCGCCGGGCCACGAACATGGTGGGCAAGGTGGTGACCAGGAGCAGCTCGATGATGCGCGGCTTGGTCAGCGCCACATAGCTGCGAATCCTGCCTCCGCTGGCGCGGACGGCCGGCGCCGTGGATGTCATGACCGGCTGAGCCTAGGACATTCCCCCGGCTGAACGCCTATCGCCCACGACCGAGGTGGGTGGCCCCGAGGAGGGCGGGAAACGGGCTCCAACTAGCATGGAACGCCGGTGCGGTTGCCTTCGGTCGGTCCGCGGACCTTTCTCCGTCTGGCCCAGACCAGCCTGGTGCTGGTGGTGCTCAACATCGTCTCGGGGGCATCGGTCCGCCTCACCGATTCGGGTCTGGGCTGCCCCGACTGGCCCACCTGCTCGTCGAAGTCGGTGACCCCGCCGCTGTCGTTCCATCCGGACGTCGAGTTCGCCAACCGCATGGTGGTCGTGGCCCTGGTGATCGTGCTGGGGGTGACGGCTCTGGGCGCACTGTTACGCCGGCCCGCTCGCCGCGACCTGCACTGGCTGGCCGGCGGGTTGGTGGCCGGCGTCCTGGGCGAGGCGCTGATCGGAGCGGTGGTCGTCTACTCCAAGCTGAACCCCTTCGCCGTGATGGTGCACTTCCTGGTCGGTATGGGCCTGCTCTCCGTGAGCGTGATCCTGGCCTTGCGGGCCGGTCGGGCGCCGGGGACAGGACGGGCACGGGTGGGACCACCGGCACGTCGGGTGGCCGGTGTCCTGGCCGGCGTGCTCGCCCTGGCCATCGTGGCCGGGACGGCCACCACCGGGGCCGGACCGCACGGCGGAGGCCCGGGGGTGGCGCGCCTGGCCGTCCCCCTCGACGACATGGCCCGGCTCCATTCGAGCGTCGTGCTGGTGGCCGGCGCCCTTCTCCTGGTCGAACTCTTCCTCCTCTACCGGGCCAACGCTCCCGAGCCCGTGCAGGAGCGAGGTCGGTTGCTCCTGGCCGCCATGATCGGACAGGGGCTGATCGGATACACCCAGTTCTTCCTGCACGAACCGGCCGCCCTGGTGGGCGTGCACGTGTTGGGCGCCACCGTGGTGTGGAGTGCCATGGTGTGGTTCGTCGACGGGCTCCGGATGCACCGGGCGGAGACGGTCCCCGCCGCCGCGGTTTCGGCCCACGGCGTCGACACCGAGGAACGCATCGGGCGGGTGGCGGCCATCGTGTCGCGATGACCATCACCGCTCCCCTGGAGGTCGACCTCCCGGCCGGCGGCCAGGACGTCACCCCCGACCGACCCTGGATCGTCGTCGTGTGGAACGACCCGGTCAATCTCATGTCGTACGTGACCTTCGTGTTCCAGAAGCTCTTCGGCTACTCCCGGGACAAGGCGACCAGACTGATGCTCGACGTCCACCACAAGGGCAAGGCGGCGGTGAGCTCGGGGCCACGCGAGCGGGCCGAGCTCGACGTGGCCCGCCTCCATGAACACGGCCTGTGGGCCACCATGGAGCACCCGGCATGAACCTCGGACGTCGGCACTTCTCCCGTGACCGTCAAGGCCGGTACCGACCGGAGCTGTCGGGCCAGGAGCGCACCCTGCTCGCCGCCCTGCCCACCCAGGCCATGGAGCTCATGGAGCAGAAAGACGCCTCGACTCGGCGCCTGTTCCCCACCGCCTATCCCGACGACGCCCAGGCCGAAGAGGAGTATCGAACGCTCATGGGCGACTCTCTCGTCGCCCACCACCGTCGCGCCCTCGAGACATTGGCCGAGGGTGCCTCCGCCCAGGCGTTGAGCCTGGAGGAGCTCGAGGGTTGGATGGGTGGCCTCGAGGTGCTGCGGCTGATGCTCGGCACACGGCTCGAGGTGCGAGAGGACATGGAGTGGATCGACCCTGACGACCCACGAGCCCCGGAGCTGGCTGTGTACGCCTGGCTGAGCCTGCTCCAGGAAGAGGTGACCGAGGCGCTGGCCGACGCCCTGGCCGGAACCCCCGGCGACCCCGACCGCTGACCCGGTTCCGGAGCCCCGCGGTGACCCGCCTGCTCACCGTCATGGGCTCGGGCGAGACCACCCCCACCATGGTCAAGGCCCACCGGGCGGTGGTCGAACGTCTCGGCCCACCACCGGTGCGGGGGCTCCTTCTCGACACGCCTTTCGGCTTCCAGACCAATGCCACCGAGCTGGGCCTGCGGGCGGCGAAGTACTTCCGTGCCAGTGTGGGAGCCGAGCTCGAGGTGGCCGGGCTCCGTTCCGCCGCCGATCTGGAGGGCCCCGGTGCCGACGCCATACTGGCCCGGCTGGCGGCGGCGCCACTGGTGTTCGCCGGGCCGGGCAGTCCCACCTACGCGCTGCGCAACTGGCGGGGCACGCTGGTGCCGGGACTGTTGGCCGAGAAGCTCTCCCACGGTGGAGCGCTGACGTTCGCCTCGGCCGCTGCCCTCACCCTGGGCGTGGTCACGGTGCCTGTGTACGAGATCTACAAGGTGGGCGAGGAACCGCACTGGGAGGAGGGATTGGACCTGCTGTCCCCGCTGGGGTTGGCGGTGGCCGTGATCCCCCATTACGACAACGCCGAAGGCGGTACCCACGACACGCGCTTTTGCTATCTGGGCGAGGAGCGCCTGGAGCTGCTCGAGCGGACGTTGCCCGACGGCGTCTTCGTGCTCGGTGTCGACGAGCACACCGCGGTGTTCTTCGACTTCCAGGCCGATCTGGTCTCCGTCTCCGGACGTGGCGCCATGACGATTCGGGCCGTGGGCCGCTCCCGGCGCTTGGAGTCGGGCGAGGAGCTTCCCATCTCCCGGCTCCCGGCCCTGGCCCGGGAGCTCGCTTCCGGTGGGGGCGTCTCCCACACCGTCCCCGAGGCCCAAGGCGAGAGGCGACCGGCGTCCGAAGACGCCGGGGGGGCGACGGCCACCACCTCGGGACGCTCACCGCTGCTCGACACCGTCAGGGGATGCGAGGAGCAGTTCCACTCGGCCAGGGCGTCGGGTGACGCGCCGGCCATGGTGCGTGCCGTCCTCAGCCTCGAAGAGGAGCTGTGGGCCTGGCGAGCGGACACCTTGCAGTCCGACGAAGCCGACCGCGGCCGGGCCGCCCTGCGAGCCATGGTGGGCGAACTCGGCCAGGTGGCCGGGCAGGGGACCCGCAGCCCGTCGGAGCTGTTC
>JASHZK010000093.1 GCA_030042575.1 Acidimicrobiales bacterium | reverse complement strand
ATCACGACGGCGGCGAACCCCTTCGCCCGCTTCGGCGCCCTGGAGAGGATCGCCGCGGCCATGGGTGTCTCGTCGCTGGGCGGCCTGGTGCTGGTGTGGTGCGCCATCCTCGTAGCGGTCCTGGTGGGCCCGCCCACGGTGTGGATGTTCTGGCGGCGCCGGGCGGCACGGGTGTCGACGGCGGCGGCAGCGGGCAGCGACGGGCGAGGCCCCGAGTGAGGCGCCCCCTGGTCCGCCTGGGGTTGTCCCTGGCCCTTTTGGCCTCCACCATCGTCGTGGTCACCGAGGTGGCGGCGGGCCAGGTGGCTACAGCAGCGACGGCATACTCGGGTCAGTGCCCCGGTGGAGCAGGCCAGTGTGTGGAAGCGTCCCTTCCCTGCGCCGGGGCGGCGTCGAGCTGCCCCACGGTGGTGGTGGGGCCCACGGACAACCTGCAGAGCGACGAGTACGTGTCGTTGTCCATGTCGAATTTCCCGGAGGGCTCCATCATCCGCACCGGCTTCTGCACCAGCGACGCCGCCGGCCGGGTCGTGCCCGATCCCTATTGCGCCGTCACCCCGGCCTCGGGCGAACCGATCCTCGGCATCGTCTACTCGACGGTGAACACCAACGGCACGTCGGGGGCCACCATCCCGGTGGTCTTCGACCCGTCAGGAGCGGGTAACACCCCCATGGCGGCCCAGCTCGAATACTACGAGGAGTCGCGGCCGCTCCAGAGGACCTTCTACTGCGACAACGGGCCCAACTACTGCGCTCTGTTCGTCACCGAAGAGACCAACGGCGACGAATACACCACGGACACGACGGCCAACACGATGGTCATCCCCCTCGACTTCGCCCCCGGGTCCCTCACGTGTCCCAGCAGTGACCCCACCGTGTTCACCGACGGAGCTTTCAGCGTCGAGCACCTCATCCCCGACTTCGTGCAGGCCACCTGCGACCGGTCCGGGGGGGTGGTGGCGCTCGACACCGCCACCAACAGTGCGGCGCTGACCAGTGACCTGGCCCAGGGCGGTACCCAGATCGCCTTCACCGACGACCCATCGGATCCCCAGCTGCAGGCGGAGCTGGCGGCGTCGGGGACGACCTACGACTACATCCCGGTGGCCCTGTCGGCCACGGTGGTGGCCTTCGCCGGCAACGTCGAGAATTCCGAGACCCGCGCCATCTATCCCGTCACGACCTACAACATGACGCCCAACATGGTGGCGGGAATGGTGACGACGGCCTATGCCAACGGCGGTACGTCGGACAGCCTGGTGACCGCCCCCCAGGGACACCAACCGCCGCTGGACTGCGCCGACATCGTGGGCCCCATCGGGAATTGCAAGACCAACCAGACCAGCTACAACACGTTCTACCTCGTCAATCCCGAACCCGAGGACATCATCCAGCCCTACACCCTCGGCCTCTTCTTCTCCAACACCGCCTCGGGAGCCACCTATCAGCTGTCACAGTGGATGTGCAGCGCGCCCAACGCCCCCTTCAACGTGTCGCTCCAGTTCAAGGGCGACTCCACGACGCAGACCGTGTCGGTGACCGACGAGTACAACCCGGCGACCACCACGTTCACCACGCCACCCACCCAGTCGCCGTTCTGGGGCTCGGACACCCCGGCGTCGGTGTGGCCGTTCACCAGCTGTAGCCCTACTTCGCAGTTCCCCACCCTGTCACCCGGCAGCCTCAGCCAGTACGTCCCCGCCGACACGCCGGCCCTCCAGGCCAAGTCGATCCACGCTTACGGGGCCGGTGTGGACCTGGCGGTGGGGGCCATGGACTGGTCGGAGGCGTCGTTCAACGGGCTCGACGCCGCTTCCCTACAGAACGCGGCGGGGAACTTCGTGGCACCGTCGGAGAACTCCATCGACGCCGCTCTGGCCGACGCCACCGAGAACGCGGACGGCGTCTACAGCTTCGACTACACCGCGTCTGCGCCTGACGCCTATCCCATGCCCATGATCACCTACGCCGTGGTCCCCGACCAGGCGACCCTCCCCACCAGCCAGGCCAAGGCCATCACCCAGCTGATCACCAACCTGGTGGCCTACAGCTCGGGAAAGGACGGATCGCTCCCCGGGGGGTACGTGCCGCTCACCACCCAGCTGCAGGAGCAGGCGGACCACGACATCGCCACGGATCTGGTGTCGCTCAATCCCGCCTCCTCGGCTACGCCTTCGGCCACGGTGCCCTCGCCGGCCATAGGCGGCGCGGCGACGAGCACGGTGGCGGCATCGCCCGGGTCCGGCTCCACCACGGCCTCCTCACCACCAGCGACGACCACGCCGTCCGCCGCTTCGACGAGTTCACCGTCGTCGCCCCGGAGGGGCCCCGCTCCCCTCGTCGGTCCGGCTGGGCTGGACGTGGTGCTCGGCACCCGGTGGCTGCTTCCCATGCTCCTCGGACTCGGTGCCCTCGCCCTGGTGAGCGGTCCGTTGCTCGTGGTGTTGCCCGGGCGCCGTCGCCGTCGCCACCAGCCGGGCGCGGCCGACGAGCCCCAACCCTCCTCCCCAGGGCCATGACCGCAGGGGTGCTCACCGTCGAGGAGGCGGCGATCGCCGAGAAGACCGGCGGGTCGCGCCGAGTGATGGCCTTGCGCGTGACCGGCGTAGGCCTCAGCGCCCTGGGCGTGTTCCTCGTCATGTTGGTCCTCTATCTCTTCGCCTTCACACCGCTCACCGCTGCCCGCGACCAGCACCGGCTGCTGTCACAGTTGACCGGCAACCGCATCGGAACCTTCTCTCTCGTCCAGCGGGGGGTGGCGGCCCAGGGCGATCCGGTGGCCGTGCTCCGCATCCCCGCGCTCCATCTCCGGGACGTCGTCGTCGAAGGGACGACCGCCTCGGACCTCGAGGCTGGTCCGGGGCTGATGGCAGGCGCCGCCCTGCCGGGAGCGGCCGGCAACGCTGTGGTGGCCGGACGACGTGTCACCTTCGGTGGGCCCTTCGGCGCCCTGGCCGACCTGCGACGCGGCGATTCCATCACTGTCACCGACGGGCTCGGATCGTTTCGCTACACAGTGCAGTCCGTGCTCACCGTGGCCGGAGGCGAACAGCCACTGGTGACCCCCACCAGGACGAGCCGGCTGACCCTGGTCACCTCCGACTCGTCGTTCGTCCCCAACGGCTGGTTGACGGTGGGCGCCGTGCTGGACGGGGAACCGGTGACGGCTCCTGCCAGTGCTTCTCCCCGAAAGCGGCCGACCGAGGCCGGCCTCGGCGGCGATCCTTCCGCCGGGCTCGACGTGGCCCTGTGGGCGGTGCTGTTGTTGGCGGCGGTGGCACTCGGTGGCTACGCCCTGTGGCGCTGGCGACGCCCGTGGCCCACCTATGTGCTCACCTGTCCCGTCGTGTTGGCCTGTGGGCTGGCCACGGCCGAGGCCGTCGCCCGCTGCCTCCCTGCCACGTTGTGAGCAGGAGTCCGGCGTACGGCAACGTCCCATTGTGAGGAGCACGGTGCGCAACGTTGTGCAGAGAAAGAGAAGACTGCTGTTCGACCTCGTGCCGACGGGGCGCCGGCGGTCGTACGGCGCCAGGAGATTCGCCCTGGTGGCCCTGGTGGCGGCCGGGCTGTCGTTGGCCGCCTGTGGCAGCACTCATTCGGCTGCGGCAGGTAAGTCGGCCACGGCCTCGACCCACGACAAGGGGAAAGACAAGGGCAAGGACAGCGACGCCTCCGCCCAGTTCCTGACCCCGGAGATGACCTACGGCACCGCCACTTACGGTGCCCCCAACCCGGGCACGACCATCCCCACTGAGCGTGGCAGCCGTCCCATCAGTGCCACCAACGACGCCGGGCAGCAGATCATCATCGCCGAACATGGTGAGCTCGTGCCCGAGTTGCTCATCGCCGACGCCTTCCTCCCCATCACATGGACCAATCTGTCGGGGCAACCACAGCAGGTGGTCTTCGACAGCGGTGGAGTGGTGTCGAAGATCATCCCCTACGAGGGCACCTTCGTATGGACCTCTCCCGGCTACGCTGTGTCGTTCCGTTACCACGTAGTGGGCGGATCGGATGCCGAGATCCAGCTGCAGAATCCCAACACCCCGGGTCTGAGCTGACGGCGCGGCACCGGTCGGTGCGATCGGCGATGGCCGACGACGTGCCGACAAACCGACAAAATTGACGAGCTTCGTCGCCGGAGAAGAGTTTGCTCGCGTGCGACGCTGCGGTCACGTGCCGTTCAACTCGCTTTCTTAGATTGCCTCCTGGTGGAGCCCCCTGGTCGAAATCGGTCGGCCGCGCACGGCTCTCGACAAGGAGGAGTGCCTGATGACTCACAGTAGACGGATGCGACGAGCGGCCCTGCGGGCAGCAGTGGGGCTCGTCGGCGCCGGCGGGCTCGGAGTGGCGCTCGCCGTTCCTGCCAGCGCAGCGCCGGTGCCCGCCAACAACAACCTCATCATCATGAGCGGTTCCAACACGACCTATCTGATGATGAACGCCCTGTCCACCTTGTTCAACGAGTCCCCCGGGTGCAACCTGACGGCCACCGCCGGCACCACCCAGTACCTCGACTTCCGCTGCGCCGGCAACGACACCGGCGGGGAGAACGGGCTGGGTGACAACAACACGAGCAGCTTGGACGGGGCGTGGACGACGACCACCAGTGCCGTCACCACCTCTGACACCGACATCCCGGTGTCCGCCACCGGCATCGGCTCTTCACCCGCCACCGGCTTCGCCCTCGACGGCTGGGGCGCTTCCACCGTGGGGACGACGGCATCGGGCGGTGGCACCCTCGACGTGTGGACCTTCGGCGGGGGGAGCGGCGACCTGGGCACCTACCAGGGCTACGCCAACGAGGAGATCGGCCAGGTCACCTGCACCGGCGGCGACGCCACCGACTTCACCGGCTGCACCGTGTCGGCCGACATCCCCTCGGGCGCGGAGATCAGCACCCAATACGTGGGTGGTGACAGCCAGAACCCCTACAACGACGTGGTGGTCCAAGAGCCGCCGCTGGGGTCCTCCAACGGCATCAAGCAGCTGGAGAACACCGGCACGGACTACGCCATCGTCGACGCCGCCCGGTCCTCCAGGGCGCCCAACAACGGCCAGGACCTCCCGACCGGCGACCCGGTGGCCACCGCCGCCAGCGACGACCCCGGGCTCAACTTCGTGGCCTATGCCCAGGACGCCGTGCCCTGGATCCACTGGACCGAGATCGACCCCTCCAAGTGCTCGACGGCGAAGGGTGCCACGACGGCGGAGAAAGAGGCGTGCTGGACCCCGTCTGAGGGGATCACCTCGCTGTCGATCCCGGTGCTTTCGACGATCTACGGGGCCAGCTGCTACGAGGGCACCGGCGACACCTGCTCGGCCAACACCGGCATCACCAACTGGGGCCAGATCTGCGCCTCGGTGAGCTCCAAGAAGCCGACGTCGAGCACGGGGCAGTACAACCTGTGCTACGACTACAGCGGCGCCCCCACGGGCTACGTCACGTCGGCCAACAACAAGAGCGGCGGTTCGGGCCACTGCGTGCTGCCCACGAGCGACAAGGTGCCCTACACCTTCGCCGAGTTCCAGAAGGCCTGTCCCATCGACGTGTACAACGCCCAGTCGGGCTCGGGTACCGAGTCGACGTGGACGACGGTGCTGGACGTGAGCTCGACTCCTCAGGACGACGAGGGGATCTCCTACCGCGGCACCGCCTACGCCGATTCGCACGTCATCTTCGAGAACGAGATCACGAGCATCTTGAAGAACGGGGACGAAGCCGACGCGCTGTTCTACATGTCGTACGGCAAGTCCCAGGTGGCGTGCAAGTTCGCCGACGGCGAATGCGGCTCGGCCAAGACGCCCAAGGGCGGGGTGATCAAGACCGGTTCGGAGACCATCACCGAGAACGGGTCACCGATCGCGGTGGACGCCACCACCATCGAAGACGGCACCTACCCCACCGACCGGTACCTGTACAACGTGTACTCGAACGGCGGCGGCTCCTTCGACGCCTCGCCCCAGGCGGCGCTGAACTTCGTGGGTGAGGACGGGTTCATCTGCCAGGAGAGCTCCGATGTCGACTCCAACTCCGCCACCGGTGCCACTTACGGTTCGGAGATCCAGTCGACCATCAAGAGCTACGGCTTCTACCCGTTGCCCAAGGAGACGAACATGTACCCGACTCAGGGGACACTGACGGCGACGCCCGAGGTGCTCACCGACCCCGAGTACCAGTTCGTGGACACGCAGTACACCGACGGGGTCACCGCCACCGGTCACTGCCTGGTGTTCACCACCAACGGCGACTGAGAAAGAAGCGCAACACCGCGTCATCGCAACACAGCAGGGGGGAGAGGGGCCGGGCCGCTGTGCGGTCCGGCCCCTCAGCCCTTTTGGTGGCAAAGGGCGAAGTGGAGCTCAGCTCTGGATCGACGACAGGGGGACGGCACCCGAGGGGGCGCTCGGGCGCGCCTGGGTCCCCCACTGGCCGAAGAGCACCACTTCGGTGCCGGCGCTCGACGCCGAGCCGAAATTCAACGAGGCCCCCACCGGCGTGAACGGCGCCGAGGTGGGCACGAACAGGGTGGCGGTGGCCCCGTGGCCGTCGTCGTCGGCGGCCGGGGCCTTGCCCGTCACGCCGATCACGTGGTGCCCGCCGATGGGCTTGCTGGTCACCAGATGCAGCGACGACTGGGGCAGGTAGTAGTCGACTTCGTTCTGCCAGGCCAGGGCGTCGTCCACCTTGGTGTAGGGACTGTCGGACGGGGCCAAACTGATCCAGGTGCCGACGTGGCTGGTGGCGGTGGCACTGGAGAGACCGAGGGCCGACTGCAAGGCGGCGGCCGCTCCCCGGATGTAGATGGTCCCGTCGGCGGTACGCACCACCTGGAGGTTGGGAGCGGCGCCACTCAACGTCTCGTTCGCCCCCACCCCCGAGTCGTTGCCGGTCACGGTGGTCGTCTCGTCGTCGACCCTGGTCTCGTCGGCGAAGTGAAAGGAATGGTGGGCGTCGTCCATGGCCTGCTCGGCCAGCGACAAGACGGCCTTGGGGCTCTTGCCCTCGAGCGCCCCCAGTGGTGAGGAGCCGCACGCCGAGGCCACACAGGGCACCGCCAGTCCGAGGAGGAGGAGCCGGCGCACCGTCGGACTCTATCGCCGCGTCGGTGGATAGCCTGACCCAGGTGCCACCGGCCTCGCCCCCCCATGCGGCCCGTCTCTCACTGACTTGGCTGGTGTGGTGCCCGATGGGCGCGTCGCCAGCGGGCCTCTTCGGCATCGGTGGCGGGTGACCGGACGCGGCGGCCGATCGCTGCGGGAGCTGGCTCAGGTCCCGGTGTGGCGCGTGAACCGGGTGGGGGAGAAGCGAAGCGCGGCGCTGTCCACCCTCGGCATCAACAGCGTGCTCGACCTCGTCACCCATTATCCGCGCCGCTACGTCGACCGCACCCGGGTGGCGGCCCTGGCCGAACTGGCAACGGGGGAAGAGGCGGTGGTCCTGGCCCAGGTGACCGCCTCCACCAGCAGGCGCACCCGCGGCGGCCGGGCCCTGGTCGAGCTCGACGTCTCCGACGGCGACAGTCGGATGCGCATCGGCTTCTTCAACCAGCCCTGGCGCAGCCGGCAGCTTCCGGTGGGCACCGAGGCTCTGTTCTTCGGCAAGGTCGACAGCCGGCGCGGGCGCCGGTGCATGACCAACCCCGTGGTGGACCTGGTCGGCAATCGCACCGGCCGGATCGTGCCCATCTATCCGACTTCGGACAAAGCCGGCATCGACGGCTGGGAGTTCGGTGAATGGATCGCCGAGGCTCTGCGCCGGGCCGGCCCGCTGGACGACCCCGTGCCCGCCGCCGTGTTGCGGCGGCTCGGGCTCATGGGCCGGAGCGAGGCGTTCGGCGCCATTCACGCCCCGGACAGCTTCGATCAGCGTGCCGCCGCCCGAGAACGGCTGGCCTTCGACGAGCTGCTCCGGCTCCAGTTGCAGGTGGTGAGGCGACGCCTGGTTCTGGAGCGTGACCTTCTCGGCATCGAGCACGTGGTCCATCCGCCGCCCGATCGCCTCCTGGTCGAGCCGTTTCTGGCCCAGCTCCCCTTCGCCCTCACCGGCGCCCAGCGACGGGCCATCGACCGCATCGGCCACGACATGGCCGGTCCGAGGCCCATGCACCGGCTGCTCCAGGGCGACGTCGGCTCGGGAAAGACGGTGGTGGCTGTGGCCGCGCTCCTCACCGCCGTGCAAGGCGGCCACCAGGGGGCGCTGATGGCGCCCACCGAGGTGCTGGCCGAGCAGCACTACCTGGCCGTCCGCACCCTGCTCGGGGGATTGTCGGTGCCCGACCCGGGCCGACTGGGCGGCCGGCGGCCCCTGGGTCTGGGGCTCCTCACCAACCGTAGCTCCGCCGCCGGTCGGACCCGGCTGCACGCCGGGGTCTCCGACGGACAGATCGATGTGGTCGTGGGGACTCACGCCCTGCTCACCGAAGACGTCCGATTCAACAGTCTGGGGTTGGTGGTCATCGACGAACAGCACCGCTTCGGGGTCGAACAGCGCGCCGCTTTGCGGGCCAAGGGCCGTCGCCACGGCGGCGCCGACTCCGACCTGCTGGTCATGACGGCCACGCCCATCCCGCGCACGGCGGCCATGGCGGTCTTCGGGGACCTCGATCTGACCGAGCTCGACGAGCTGCCGGCCGGGCGCTCTCCCGTCGTGACCTGCTGGGCGCGAACCGACCAAGACGAAGAGGAGGCCTGGGCCAGGGTGCGGACCGAGGTGGCCGCCGGCCGGCGCGCCTTCGTCGTGTGCCCACTCGTGGAGGGATCCGACCGGGTCCAAGCCGCCTCGGCCACGGCTGAGCACAAGCGCCTGGCGGCCGGCCCGTTGGCCGGGCTTCGCCTCGGCCTGCTGCACGGCCAGCTCAAGGCAGCCGACAAGGAGCAGGTCATGGCCGACTTCCGGTCGGGACGCCTCGACGTGCTGGTGGCCACCACCGTCGTCGAGGTGGGGGTGGACGTGCCCGAGGCCACGGTGATGGTGATCGAAGACGCCCAGCACTTCGGTATCGCCCAGCTCCACCAATTGCGGGGCCGGGTCGGCCGCCTCGACCTGCCCTCGTGGTGCTACCTGTTCTCGGACGCCGACAGCCCGGAGGCGGTGCGGCGGCTCGAGGCGCTCGAG
>JASHZK010000013.1 GCA_030042575.1 Acidimicrobiales bacterium | reverse complement strand
GTCGTGATGAGGCCGACGGTCGGGCTCGGGGGGGAGGGAGGATTCACCATGATCGAGCTCACCGTGGCCATGGTCATCATGATCCTGGTGATGATCTCGGTGGGCGTCTCGGTGACCATCATCAACCGTCAGTCGGTGTCCATGGCCCGCTCCAGCCAGGCCATCGACGACCTCCAGACGGCGGAGGAGAGGGTGGTCCAGGCCCTCCACGCCGCCACGGCCTGGTACTCCTCGTCGAGCTGCACCAGTGCTGTCGCCAACCCCGGCTCCGACTCGCTCTACTTCACGGCCGACCTCTACGGCACCACCCCGTGTATCTCCGTGAAGTTGGCTCCGCCCACGCTCACCGTGACGAGCAGCTCCGGTGGTAAGACCCACCTCCTGGCGCACGTGTCCGACCTGGACTCCACGAGCGCCATCACGCCCTCGGCGGCGGTGAGCGCCGGCAGCCCGGCCCAGTCCTTCACCGACCGGCTGGTCGTCACCTTGACCATGGACTCACCGCGCCCGGGCGCCGTGCACGAGACCCAGACCACGGTGTCGGACCCCATCGTGATCGCCTTCAACGTCGAGTACGCCTGCCAGGCGGCTTGGGCCATCTCGCCCGGAGGCCAGGCCCAATGCTGAGGATCCTGCGAAGCGGTTCGTGCCGGCCCTCGACCGGGCGCCGACCCCGGGCGGCCGAGTCCGGTCAGGCCATGCTCGTGGTCATGGCCGCCCTGGCCCTTTTGGCCACCGTGCCCCTGACGGTCATGGCCACCACCGTCGACCAGCTGCCGCTCTCCACCTACAACCTCGACTGGAATGCCGCTTACCAGGCGGCCCAAGCGGGCCTGAGCGACTACATCCAGCACCTGGATGCCAACGAGACCTACGTCCAGTACGACAGGAGCAACCCCGACGGCAACGTCGCCTTCACCGGCTGGGAGGCGGTGAGCTCGACCACGGCGCCGCCGGAGTACTTCGAGTACAGCGTCTCCACCAGCGGTGGGAGCCTCCAGCTCACCGTGAGCGGCAAGGCCGGGGCGGGGACCGACAGTGTCGTCCGTACCTTCACCTACGCGCTGGCCCCCACCTCGACCCTGGACGACATCTATTGGACGGCCTGCGAGTCGTCCTCGAACTGCGGGGCCACCCAGGAGATCGTGTTCGACTCCAACGACGTGCTGAACGGGCCCGTCTTCTCCGACGACGACTTCTTCATCTGCGGCGATCCCACCTTCACCTCCACGGTGCAGAGCGCCAATGACGGCGATGGGCCCACCGGCGGCATGGCGGCCCACGACTACTGGGAGAACACCTGCGGAACCAGCAACCCCGATTTCGAGGCCCCCCCGAACGAACCGACGTACGCGCCGCCCGAGAACATCCTGAGCAACGGCGTAGGCGGGGACGTGGCCCCGGCCGAGGACTACGGCTGCTATCTCACGGCCGGTGGCAACGGGGTGACGTTCACCTTGAGCGGCACGACGCTGCAATGGACAGGAGGAACCCTCAACACCACCAATGGGAACAAGGGCGCCGGTTGCGGGAGCTCGGGCACGAGCGTCACCTTCGCCGACCTGCAGTCGGCCATCTTCTACGTGGACGGTGACGTCACCATCAACGGGGGCGGGACGGTGGCGGGCTTCCTGACCCTGGTCTCGAGCGGGAGCATCACCCTGGACGGCAGCGTGACCTATCCCTCGGGGGACGTCACCCAGAGCTCGGGCAGCCCCTCGGGTCCCTATTCCGACACCAAGGACGCCCTGGGGCTCATCGCCCTCGACTACATCTACATGAACGACGACAACGCCGCCATCACCATCGACGCCGCCATGATGGCCATCTCCGACTCCTTCGAGAACGTCGACTACACCAAGGCCTGCTCGGGGACGTGCAACGTCCTCACCGTGTTCGGTTCCATTGCCCAGAACATCCGGGGCCCGGTGGGGGAGGAGAGCAGCGGCACGGTCACCAACGGCTATGCCAAGTCGTACTGGTACGACTACTCCCTCGAGGACCTGTGGCCACCGTTCTTCATCCCTCCGGCCAGCGCCACCTGGAGCCCCACCAGCTACGCCGAGCTGCAACCGGGGGCGGCCCACGAGGCCATCGCCGGCACCTGAGCCGTCCCCGGGGCGACTGGGCACTTCACCGGGGATCAGTAGTTCACCGAGGACTCCTCGGTGGACGCCCGGCGGAACCATTTCTCCAAGCCGGGGACACCGGACATGTAGGTGTGGATGGTCTGTGCCACCGTGACCTCCATGGTGTACGACTGGCCCTTGGGATCCACCTGCAGGTCCACCAGCGTCACCCCGGGATCGTCGGCGATCGACTGCTGGGCCGCCGCTTCGGCCTCGGAAGGGGAGCCGGAGCTGACCAACAGGGCCGAGCCCGCCTGGGCGGCGTTGATGGCGTCGGTGTCCAGCTTGGCTTGATCCAAAAGCGGCGGGAGAAGGCCGCCGGCCAGGACTCCCGCCACGGCCAGGGGCAGGAAGACCTTGAGCAACAGGCGCACGGGCACCACAGCCACCTTGCCAGACCCGGTCCGGCTATGGGTGCGTTTCGACCCCGCCTGGGCCGCGGTGACCGAGCAGCGGCAGCACCATCTCCTCCAGCAGCCCCTCGACGTCGTCCTCCGGGGGGGCCAGGATGCAGATGGCCACCACCCGGCCCATCCACTGGGCCATGCGAGCCGGGTCGCGCCGGCGGATCATGCCGGCGGCCATGGCGCTGTCGACCAGAGGGGTGACCACGGCGGCGGCGTAGTCG
>JASHZK010000092.1 GCA_030042575.1 Acidimicrobiales bacterium | reverse complement strand
GGCCGGGCGGTGGACAGGGCGCCCTGCTCGGCGTCCAACACGGCCAGGACCTGGGCGTCGTCGACCACCGCCACCAGGATCACGTCGCTGGCGGCGGCCAGGAGTGCGGCGTCGTCGACCACCGTGGCGACGTCGGCGAAGGGGGCGGTGGCTTCGGGACGGACGTCGCACACCACCAGCCCGGTACCGGCACGCTCGAGGGCGCGGGCCACGCCGGCGCCGATCTCGCCCAGGCCGATCACGCCTGCCGTCGAAGGTGCACTCGATCCCATCCGCCCCCGTTCCCTTCGCGGGATTCTCTGGTCAGACAGCTGTCTGGACTGTAGTCTGAGCTCATGGCCGATCGCAACGACTACTCGGGACCTTTCGACCCCGAGTTCCGCTACGAGGATCTCTCCAAGGAGGCTCTGGTCCGCCTGGTGCGCGAGTTCGCCCTCATCGTGCACCTCCTGGACCGGTCCATGTGCGCAGCCATCGGCCTGCGCTACGGGGGCGACGCCGTGAAGGAGCTGGCCATCGAGGAGTGGCGCGGCGCCAGCCCCGTCTACGGCCGCCGTCTGCGGGACGTGATGGCCGTCGAAGGTGATGGGGTGCCGGCCATCTTCAAGACGCTCCAGCTCGACCCGGGCTTCCCCCATCACTACATGGACGTGCGTTACGAGGTGGTCGACGAGCACCATGGCTACTTCGAGCTGGCCTACTGCGGGGCCCTGATGGACGCCGAGCCCTGGGGGGACCACATGGTGACCAATATGTGCCACCACATCGAGGACGGAACCTTCGACTACACGGCTCAGGCCGTGAACCCCAAGGCCCGCATCCGTCATGTCCACCGCCCTCCTCGGGTCCCGAGCGACCGCGTCCCCCACTGCCGGTGGGAGGTCGTGATCGACGACGACACCGAGACCCTCCCCGAACCCGACATCACCCGCATCACGGCGGCCACCACGGCGGCCACCTTCCGTTTCCCCGCCATGCGCCACGGCGCCCCCCACGTCCCCCAAGCCACGGCGCCGACGGCCGAGGAGCCCTCTTCGTGACGGTCACCGCCGAGGACACGCGGCGCCGGCTCACCCCCAAGCAGGTGGTCGTGGTCGAGCGTCTGGTGCAGGCGGCGGCGGCCGAGGCTCGCCAACGGGGTTACGAAGCCACCACCGTGCGCAGCGCGGCCAAGCGGGCCGCCCTGTCGCCCGCCACCGCCTACACCTACTTCGCCTCCAAGGACCACCTGTTGGCCGAGGTGCTGTGGCAATGCCTGGAGGCCGTACCCCGGCCCGTGCACGAGGTCGGTGCTTCGCCCCTGCAACGGGTGGCAGCCGAGCTCGAGGTACTCGGCCTGTTCATGGCCGACGATCCCCTCCTGGCTGCCGCCTGCACCACGGCGCTGCTCGGGTCGGGACCCGAGGTGCGGGCGGCGCGGATGCGCTTCGGCACCGAGATCCACTCCCGGCTGGCGGCGGCCCTGGGCCAGGGCGTCGAGCCCGCCGTGCTCGGAGCCCTGGAACTGGCCTACGCCGGGGCCATGCTGTGGGCGGGGATGGGCCATCTCGCCTTCGGCGAGGTGCCGGGACGGCTGGTGGCGCTGGCCGGCCGGCTGCTGGGGGAGACGCCGTGACGGAGGCGCCACCCGGGGCCGACACGACGGTTGCCGTGCACTACAGCCCCTATGACTACGCCATTCACGAGGACCCTTACCCCACCTACGCCCGGTTGCGGGTCCAGGCGCCCCTGTATCGGAACGAGGAGCTCGACTTCTGGGCCTTGGCTCGTCACCGCGACGTGCTGGGGGCATTTCGCAACCCGACCCAGCTGTCCAACCGTTTCGGGGTGTCGCTCGACCCCGCCGTCTACGGGCCGCAAGCCGAGCGGGGCATGTCCTTCTTGGCCATGGACCCGCCCCGCCACACGCGCATGCGCTCGCTCGTGTCCAAGGCCTTCACGCCCAAGCGGGTGGCCGAGATGGAGGGGCGGGTACGGGCCATCGCCCGCGACCACATCGAAGCCGCCCTGGAGCGGGGCAGCTTCGACTTCGTGACCGACTTCGCCGGGCGCCTGCCCATGGACGTCATCTCCGAGATGATCGGTCTGCCCGTCGCCGATCGAGCCGAGGTGCGCCGACTGGCCGATCTTCTCGTCCACAGAGACGCTGATGTCTTCGACATCCCCCGAGCAGGCCTCGAGGCAGCTGTGGTCCTGGCCGGTTATTTCGAGGGGGTGATCGCCGAGCGCCGAGCCGGGGGCCGCTTCGAAGATCTCACCAGTGCCCTGCTCGAGGCGGAGATCGACGGCGACCGACTGAGCGACGACGAGGTCATCTCCTTCTTGTTCCTCATGGCCGTGGCCGGCAACGAGACGACCACCAAGCTGCTGGCCAACGCCTGGTTCTGGGGCTGGCGCTTCCCCGACGAGCGGGCCAAGGCGCTGACCCACCCCGGCCGGGTGAGCGACTGGGTGGAAGAGACGCTGCGCTTCGACACCTCCACCCAGATGCTCTTGCGGGTGACCACCGGGGAGGTCGAGCTGTGCGGGACCGTGCTTCCCGACAGCGCCCGGGTGCTCCTGCTCCTGGGGTCGGCCAACCGCGACGAGATGGTGTTCCCCGAGCCCGACCGCTTCGATCTCGACCGTGACACCTCGAAGCTGGTGAGCTTCGGAAGCGGCCGGCACTTCTGCCTGGGGGCCGCATTGGCCCGGCTGGAGGCGCGGGTGGGACTGACCGAGCTGGTGACGACCGTGGCCGACTACGACGTCGACGCCGAGCACGCCGAGCGTGTGCACTCGATCAACGTGCGCGGCTTCGCCCACCTGCCGACCACCGTGACCAGGCGCCGATGAGCCGATTCGCCCCCCATCCCCGGCGCCGGCCGGCGGCGGTCACCGGCGCCTCCTCGGGCATCGGCCGGGCCACCGCCGTGGCCCTGGCCGCCGTCGGGCATCCGGTGGTCCTCGGAGCCCGGCGGACCGATCGTCTGCAGGAGACGGCCGCCGTCATCGGAGACGCCGGAGGAGAGGCCCATGCCGTGCGCCTCGACCTGACCGATCCCTTCTCGGTGGAGAGTTTCGTCAAAGCCGCCACCGAGACGTGCGGGGAGATCGACGTGCTCGTGTCGGCCGCCGGCCGCAATCAGCCGGGCTC
>JASHZK010000091.1 GCA_030042575.1 Acidimicrobiales bacterium | reverse complement strand
ACGCCGACCGGGCAGGTGTCCAGGTGGCACACCCGCATCAGCACGCAGCCCGACACCACCAGCGGCGCGGTGGCGAAGCCGAACTCCTCGGCGCCGAGCAGCGCCGCAATGATCACGTCCCGGCCGGTCTTGAGCTGGCCGTCGACCTGCACCACGATCCGGTCCCGCAGCCCGTTGCGCAGCAGCGTCTGCTGCGTCTGGGCCAGGCCGATCTCCCACGGCGCGCCGGCGTGCTTGATCGAGGTCAGCGGCGCGGCACCGGTGCCGCCGTCGTGCCCGGAGATCAGCACCACGTCGGCGTGCGCCTTGGCGACCCCGGCCGCGACCGTGCCCACGCCCATCTCGGCCACCAGCTTGACGTGCACCCGGGCCCGCGGGTTGGCGTTCTTCAGGTCGTGGATGAGCTGGGCCAGGTCCTCGATCGAGTAGATGTCGTGGTGCGGCGGCGGCGAGATCAGCCCGACGCCGGGGGTGGAGTGCCGGGTGGCGGCGATCCACGGGTACACCTTGTGCCCGGGCAGCTGCCCGCCCTCCCCTGGCTTGGCCCCCTGGGCCATCTTGATCTGCAGGTCTTCGGCGTTGACCAGGTACTCGCTGGTCACCCCGAAACGACCAGAGGCCACCTGCTTGATGGCGCTGCGCCGCAGATCGCCGTTGGCGTCCGGCACGTAGCGTTCGGCGTCCTCACCCCCCTCTCCGGTGTTGGACTTGCCTCCCAAGCGGTTCATGGCGATGGCCAGCGTCTCGTGAGCCTCGGCCGAGATCGACCCGTAGGACATGGCCCCGGTGGCGAAGCGCTTCACGATGCTCGCCACCGGCTCCACCTCGTCGACGGGCACCGGCGCCCGAGCGCCTGTGGAGAACTGGAACAGGCCCCGCAGGGTCGCCAGCTGCCTGGACTGGTCGTCGACGAGGCGGGTGTACTCCTTGAAGATGTCGTAGCGCTTGGCCCGCGTGGCGTGCTGGAGCTTGAACACCGTCTTGGGGTTGAACAGGTGGATCTCGCCCTCTCGGCGCCAGGAGTACTCGCCGCCCCCTTCGAGCTCGCGATGCGCTCGCGAGGTGGCTCGGGGCTCATGGGCGGCGTTGTGCCGGGACACCACCTCGGCGGCCAGGGCATCGAGACCCGATCCGCCGATTCGGCTGACGGTGCCGGTGAAGTACTCGTCGACCAGCTCGGCGTCGAGCCCCACCGCCTCGAAGATCTGCGCACCGGTGTAGGAGGCGACGGTCGACACGCCCATCTTGGACATGATCTTGATCACGCCCTTGACGCAGGCCTTGACGTAGTTCTTGCGGGCCTGGCGGGGGGTGACTCCGGTCAAGATGCCCGAGGAGATCATGTCGTCGACCGTGTCGAAGGCCAGATAGGGGTTGACGGCCGAGGCCCCGAAGCCGATGAGCAGGGCGATGTGGTGCACTTCGCGTGCGTCGCCACTTTCGACGACCACCCCCACCCTGGTGCGGGTCTTCTCCCGCACCAGGTGCTCGTGGACGGCCCCCGTGAGCAGCAGTGAGGGAATGGGGGCCATGGTGGCGTTCGAGTTGCGGTCGGAGAGCACGATCACGTTGGCACCCAGGGCGATGGCCGTCGACACCCGCCGGCGCACGTCCTCGACGGCCTCGGCCAGGGCTCGTCCTCCCCCCTCGGCCCGGAACAGCCCGTCGATGGCGAAGCCTTTGAAACCGGGGGCGTCGCCGTGCTCGTTGACGTACAGCAACTTGGCCAGGTCGTCGTTGTCCAGCACCGGGGAGGGCAGCACGATCTGGCGACACGACTCCGGCGTGGGCGCCAGCAGGTTCTGCTCGGGCCCCACCTTGGACAAGCCCGAGGTGACCAGTTCCTCGCGGATGGCGTCGAGAGGAGGGTTGGTCACCTGGGCGAAGAGCTGAGTGAAATAGTCGAAGAGGAGCCTCGGCTTCTCCGACAGCACGGCGATGGCGGCGTCATGGCCCATGGAGCCGAGGGGCTCGACACCCGAGGAGGCCATGGGGGCGAGGACCACCCGCAGCTCCTCGTTGGTGTAGCCGAACAGCCGCTGATGGGTCACCACCGAGGAGTGCTGAGGGGTGAGCATGTGACGCGGCGGGAGCTCCTCCAGGCTGAGCTGCCGTTGCTCGAGCCACTGCCCATAAGGATGCTCGGCGGACAGCTGCGCCTTGATCTCCTCGTCGTCGACGATGCGACCCTGAGCGGTGTCGACCAGGAACATGCGCCCAGGCTGCAGGCGACCTTTGCGGACCACGCGCGCCGGGTCGATGTCGAGGACACCGACCTCGGAGGCCAGCACCACCAGCCCGTCTTCGGTGACCCAGTAGCGGGCCGGGCGCAGCCCGTTTCTGTCGAGCACGCCGCCAGCCACCGTCCCGTCGGTGAAGACGACGGCCGCCGGGCCGTCCCACGGCTCCATGAGCGAGGCGTGGTAGCGGTAGAAGGCACGTCGGGCCGGGTCCATCTGCTTGTGGTTCTCCCAGGCCTCGGGGATCATCATGAGCACGGCGTGGGGCAGGGACCGGCCACCGAGGTGCAGTAGCTCGAGCACCTCGTCGAAGGAAGCCGAGTCGCTCCCCTGAGGGTCGCAGACGGGATACAGCCGCTCGAGGTCACCGGGGATGAGGGCGCTCTCCAGCAACGCCTCGCGGGCCCGCATCCAGTTGCGGTTGCCTCGCAGAGTGTTGATCTCGCCGTTGTGGGCCAGGTAGCGATAGGGATGGGCCAGCGGCCACGACGGGAAGGTGTTGGTCGAGAACCGGCTGTGCACCAGGGCCAGCCCGCTGTCGAAGCGCTCGTCGGAGAGGTCGGGATAGAAAGCGCGCAGCTGGTGGCTGGTGAGCATGCCCTTGTACACCAAGGTGCGGGCCGACAGGGAGGGAACGTAGACGCCCGGGCACTCGTGTTCGATGCGCTTGCGCAAACCGTAAGCCAGTCGGTCGACGGCCAGGGAGTCGGGCACGCCCTCCGCCGTCCACGGTGTGGTCGGTGGGTGCACCACCACCTGCCAGATGGCGGGCATGGCCAGACGGGCGCTGTACCCCAGACCGCTCGGGTCCACCGGCACCTCCCGCCAGGCGGCGGTGGCCAGTCCCTCCTCCGAGGCGAGCTGTTCGACGCGACGCCGGGCCTTGGCCGCCTCCTCAGGGTCGGTGGGGAGGAAGGTCAGCCCCACGGCGTAGGCGCCGGGCTCGGGCAGCTCCTCACCGACGTGCACCCGCAGGAACCGGTCCGGGACCTGCACGAGGATCCCGGCCCCGTCACCGGAATTGGGCTCGGCCCCGCGTGCTCCTCGGTGGTCGAGGTGCTCCAGGGCGGCGAGTGCCTGTTCCACCATGGCGTGGCTGCGCCGCCCACGGAGATCGGCCACCAGGGCGATGCCACAGGCGTCGTGCTCGAAACCCGGCACGTAGAGGCCCCGGTGGCGCTCGGCACGGCACGACGTGCGGCCGAGCGAGGTGCGCTGGGAAATCGTCATGGTCTTCGTCGTCCTTCGGCGCGGTTGCGCCCCCGTGAGCCGCCCGGGACGACGCTGGCCCGACTGCAGCCGGCCCAGGATACCCCTCATAGGATCGAAGTCGTGAACGCTGCGGCGGACGCCGCCCCGGGCCGGCGACACGGGCTGCCCCCCGTCCCCGACCTGTCCCGTGCCTTCGACGTGGCCGTCGTCGGTGGAGGCGTGATCGGCCTGTCGGCCGCCTGGCGGCTGGCCCGACTGGCCATGACCGTGGCCCTGTGCGACCCCGAGCCCGGGCGAGGTGCATCGTGGGTGGCGGCCGGGATGCTGGCCCCGGTCACCGAGCTGCACTACGGCGAGGAGGCGCTCCTGGCCCTCAACCTGGCGGCAGCCCGGCGCTGGGACGGCTTCGCCCGCGATCTCGAGGCGGTGGCCGGCCCCGTCGGCTACCGCCGCACCGGCACGCTGCTGGTGGGGGCCGACGAGGACGACCGGGCGTGGATCGAGCAGCTCTTCGACTTCCAGCGCCAGCTCGGTCTCGAGGTGGAGTGGCTCTCGGCCCGCCGGGCCCGAGACATGGAGCAGGCCCTCGCCCCCGGGGTGCGTGCCGGATTGTGGGCCCCCGGCGACCACCAGGTCGACAACCGCCTCGTCGTCTCGGCGTTGTTGACGGCGCTGTCGCACGCCGGTGCCGTGCTCGTGCCCGAAGCGGTCGAGGCCGTGTCGTGTACCGGGGGTGCGGTGCGAGGGGTCCGGCTGTCCTCGGGGACCGAGGTGGCGGCGCGTGCGGTGGTGCTGGCCGCCGGGTGTCACTCGTCGTCCATCGGCGGCCTGCCGGCACCGTCCCTGCCCGCCGTGCGCCCGGTGAAAGGGCAGATCCTGCGGCTGGCCGCCGGCAGGGGTGGGCCTCCGCTTCGACGGGCGGTGCGGGCCGTGGTGGAAGGATCGTCGGTCTATCTGGTGCCCAGGGAGGACGGCAGCCTGGTGGTCGGAGCCACGGTCGAGGAACAGGGCTTCGACACCACGGTGACGGCCGGCGCCGTCTTGGAACTGCTGCGTGACGCCCGGCGGGTGGTGCCGGCCGTCTCCGAGATGGTTCTCGACGAAGCCAGCGCCGGCCTCCGTCCCGGGTCGCCGGACAACGGGCCCTTGGTGGGCCCGGTTGCCTCCGTCCCCGGACTGGTGATGGCCACCGGCCACTTCCGCAACGGTTTTCTCCTGGCTCCGATCACGGCCGACGCCTTGTCGGCCGTCCTGGTCGGCACCGATCCCCCACCCGAGATGGCCTGCTTCGGGCCCCGGCGCGCCGTCGTGCCATGCTGAGTCACAGTGAGATGCTGAAGGGCATGGAGATCGTCGTGAACGGGGTGGGCGAACACCTGCGACCTTCCACCACGGTGGCCGACGTGGTGGTGCGCCACTGCGCGTCACCGGACGGCATCGCCGTGGCCCGCAACGGCGACGTCGTGCCCCGCAGCGCCTGGGCGAGCACGACCCTCGGGGCCGGCGACCGCCTGGAGATCCTGGCGGCGGCCGCCGGTGGCTGAGCCTCCTCCCTTCGTCGTCGCCGGCCGGAAGCTCGACTCCCGACTCGTGCTCGGTACCGGCGGGATCCCGAGCCTCGAGGTGCTCGACGAGGTGGTGGAGGCCTCGGGGACCGTCATGGCCACCGTGGCTCTGCGCCGGGTGGACCCCGCCAGCCGCGGGTCACTTCTCGACGTCCTGCGCCGACGGCGGGTGGAGGTCCTGCCCAACACGGCCGGCTGCTTCACCGCCGCCGAGGCCGTCCTCACCGCCAAGCTGGCTCGGGAGGCCTTCGAGACCGACTGGATCAAGTTGGAGGTGATCGGCGACGACCGGACGCTGCTCCCCGACGTGGCCGAGCTCCTGGTGGCCGCCGAGCAGCTGTGCGAGGAGGGCTTCGTGGTCCTGCCCTACACCAGCGACGACCCGGTGGCCGCCCGACGCCTGGAACAGGCCGGGTGTGCGGCGGTGATGCCGTTGGGCGCGCCCATCGGCAGCGGGCTCGGCATCCGAAACCCCCACAACATCGCCCTCATCACCCAGTCCTCCACGGTGCCGGTGGTGCTCGACGCCGGCCTGGGCACCCCGTCGGAAGCGACAGCGGCCCTGGAGCTCGGCTGCGACGCCGTGCTCGTGGCCAGCGCCATCACCCGGGCCCAGCGGCCGGCCCAGATGGCGGCCGCTTTCCGCCTGGCGGTGGAGGCCGGTCGCTTGGCCCGCGGGGCCGGCCGCATCCGCAGGCGCTTCTACGCCCGTGCCTCCAGTCCGACCGAGGGGCTGGCCGACCTGACACCGGACTGATCAGCCCAGCATCTGTTGTTCGCTCCGGCGGGCGCTCGCGTCGCTGAGCGGCTCGCTCCCCGTCGCTTGGTGACCGAAGGCCGACTTCTCGCCCTCCCCGGCCTCGGGCGCCGGCACAGGACGACTCAGGATGTTCGACACCCGTTGGTGGGTCACGCCGAAGACCTGGGCGATGGCCGGGATGGTCGCCCCCTCGGCCCGCATGGCCCGGGCCAGAGCTCGCCGGGCATTGCCGCTGCTCTCGGTGAGCCGCGACAGGATCCGCCCCAGCAGCTGCAGGGTCCCGGGAACAGGTTCCTGAGCCAGGGCTCCGCCCACCACCCCGCCCTCGGCCCAGGCCCGGCGGAGGTTGGCCAGCCGGCTCAACAACAACTGTTCGTCCTCACGGTTGCGCTCGATCGCCTCGGACAGGGCGTCGAGCGCGCTCAACACCTCGTCCGGGCGCGCGTCGGCCATGGCTCTTTCATGCCCGCCACCGCCCCTCCCCTAACCCGCCGGAGAGGCTCACGACCACGCTCGAGCGGAAGCTCCCAGGTCGGCACCGGGACGGCCGTGACCTAGGCTCCGGCCAGTGGACCCACCGCTGGCGCTCACCATTGCCGGCTCGGACTCAGGGGCCGGTGCCGGGGTCCAGGCCGACCTCAAGACCTTCGCCGCTTTGGGGATCTTCGGCACGAGCGTCATCACCGCCGTCACGGCTCAGAACACCACCGCCGTCCTCGGCGTCCAGCACGTCGATCCGGCCTTCGTGGACCTGCAGCTCGAAGCCGTGCTGGGCGACCTCCCCGTGCGGGCCACGAAGACCGGCATGCTGGCCTCAGCGGCCACGGTGGCCGGCGTGGCCCGGTGGGCGTCGGCCGGTCGCCTGCCCAATCTGGTCGTGGACCCGGTGCTGCTGGCCTCGACCGGCCGCCCGCTCCTCGACGGTCAGGCGGTGCGCGCCTATCTGGAGCTGCTCCTGCCCCACGCACTCGTCGTCACGCCGAACCTCGGCGAGGCCAGCCTTCTCACCGGCATCGCCGTCGATGACGTCACCACCATGGAACGCGCCGCCCGCATCTTGGCCGACACCGGCGTCGGCGTCGTCGTGGTGAAGGGAGGGCACCTGCCGGGGCCGGCCGTCGACGTCGTTCTCCAACATGGTCGCCTGTCGACCATGGAGGAGCAACGAGTGGAGACGGTCAACGACCACGGCACGGGCTGCACCCTGTCGGCGGCCACGGCCGCCGCCCTGGCCCGCGGCGCGGAACCGCTCGAGGCCGTGGCCGCGGCCAAGAGATTCGTCACCGAATCCCTGCAGGGCTCCGCCAGCTGGCACCTGGGAGCCGGCCATGGCCCGCTCGACCACTTCGGGTGGACAGCCGGTGTCGCGGGCTGATTACCTTCGGCCTCGATGACCGGTCCCATCGACACGGGCACCCGAAGGCCCGAGACATCCGGAAACGGGCACGGACCGTCGTCCACGAACGGCAGCGGGGGCCCCACCCGGCCTCCTGGGGGACCGCCAGCCGGCGCCCGTCGGCCGCCGGGACCCTCGACCCGGCCGGCCGCCATCGTCTTCGGCATCATCCTCGCCATCTTCGTGCTCGGTTTCGTGGCCGACGACCTGACCAGCGCCCATCACTCCGCAGCCGCCCACCACCGCTTGGCGGCCACCGCCGTGCCCGACACCGGCGGGCTCGTGGCCGAGCCGTCGAGCGACGTCCTGCACCCCATCCTCAGCGCCGACGAGCCGCCGGCCGACATCGTGTCCGCCCTGGTCGTGCCCAAGGGCACGGAGGTGGTGCCCCACACCGCCGCCCAGCTCGGCCTGGGGAGCTACGACGCCACCATCAAAGTGGTGTTCCCTGCCCCCGAACAAGAGGCCATCACCTTCGTGCGCACCGAGCTGGCTGCCGGCAGCTGGGCCAAGGTCAGTGCCGGGGCCTCCGGCTCGGACTACCTGTTCGTGGACGAGCACCCGGGCAGTGACGGCTACGAGTGGGAGCTGGGGGTCACCCTGTCGCCCACGACCTACAGCTCGCCGGTGGCAGGGATGTCGGTTCCCGCCACGGGCGTCACACCGGTCAAGCTCCGGCTCTTCGCCATCTCCGACGACTTTTGAGCGCCGGTGTGCGGGCCCGGCGCCTGTCGGGATCCACGGCCTCGTCGGAAGAAAGCTCCTCGGCCTGCTCCTCGTCGGTCGGCGCCATCGCCATCGCGGTGGCGGACTCCTCGCTGTTGAGCAGCCAGGCCCACAGGAAGAGGTCGATCGGGTAGAGGAAGTAGCCCACTCGGGTGGCAGGGGCGAGGAGGATGGCCACCATCATCACCCAGCCGACGAGACGGGCGAGAGCACCGGCGGTGCGGGGGGGCCGCCGTACCAACACGTAGCCGAGCACCACCGTCCCCACTGCGGCCACGGCCAAGGGGAAGACGTGGTGCAGAGCAGGAAAGGCGCTCACGATGGCGTGACCCACGAGGGCGCTGGCGGCCGGCGATTTGATGCCGGCGAGCCCGAGCGGGAAGCGCACCACGTTCTCGATGAAGGCCGGGAGGTTCGACAAAGCCGTGGGCAGCACCGCCGGAACCATCACGGCGGCCATGCCCCCCAACAGGTACAGAGCCGGCCGTTTTCCGCGCCTGCCCTGGGCGTCGCGGGCGGCAAAGGCCGCCAGGGCCGCCAAGGGCCAGGCGGTGATCTTCATCGACGCCGCCACTCCCAGAGCCAGGCCGGCGGCCAACGGTCTTCGTCGCTGCATGAGTACCAGGCCCAGCAGCAGCAGGGCGGCCACCGGCAGGTCGTCGCCGCCGGTGGCCAGGGGCAGGGCCGCCGTGGGCAGCACGGTCATGCTCTGCAGTGCCAGCAGCCGCGGACCGGTCGGCCCCCGGCACAAGGCCAGGGCGGCCACGACCACCACGATGGTGATGAGCGAGAAGGCGACCCGGGCGTCGGTGAGCCGGGGCGGAGCATGGGTGCTGCGGGCCAGGCCGAAAACCGACATCAGAGGGAGATAGGGGTTGTAGGCGTCGTAGGCCGGCTGCCCGGCAGGGACGCTCACGTGCGTCCGGCCGGTGATCAGCTGGTAGGGATCCTGCCTGTGGGCCAGCCGCGTCCCCGACGCCTCGACCACCGCCACCTCGGGCTGCACGTGGGCGGTGCCCGTTCCCGTCTCCGCCCGCCACAGGATCTCGAGCGACAGGGGCACCAGCGTCGCCCCCAAGAGCACGAGCAGGAAGACGAGCATCCGGGGCGTGGTCCAGTGCCACGGTCGTTCAGCTCCTCCCGCGGGCTTCGATCGACGTCGCCC
>JASHZK010000090.1 GCA_030042575.1 Acidimicrobiales bacterium | reverse complement strand
CGGCACCGTCGACATCGGTGCGTCGTCGCTCGGGCGCACCGCCAAGGCGTCAGCGAACAGGTAGACGACGGCCGGTGTCTGCCTGGGGCCATGGAACCCTCCGGCCGGCAGCACCAGATGGGTGCCGAGCACGTGCCCGACGAGCACCCGGTCGCCGTGCAGGCCGGTCCCGACGGCCTCCAAGCGCATAGCCTCAGCCGCCTTTCCGAGCACTGACGCTGCCCTGGCCCCGGCAGCAGCCCCCGCCGTCGCCTGCCGCCCCAGGTCGTGGAGCCGCCGGCCCAGGCCGCCCGATTCGGTCGTGCCCTGCGGAGGATCGGCCGAGCCCGTGGAGGCGGGATCACCGGTAGGGGCAGGGTCGGACGCCGAATCCGGATGGCGTGACATCGTTCAGTCCTCCTGTCGCGGCCGGCCACCGCCTACCGACGCCGGGGCGGTGGCGGCGTCACGCCTCAGCGTACGCGGTGACCGCAAGGTCGACCCGGTCGGGGAGCCCGCGGGCCGTATCGGAGATCGATCCCGGGATCCTGTCGCCGACACGTGGCGCCGCCTGGTCCGTTGGCCCCATCGTGCTCGTCCGCTTCTCCGTGGGCAAAAGACTGGTGCGCCTGCTTCCCGAGCAGGCAGGATCGCGCCCGCAGCGACCATGGGGGTGGCGTGAAGAACGGCACGGCGAGGCCGTCGCTGGCGACGACGTGGCCGAGCCCGCCAGTTATCTCGCTGATCGATGGAACCGGTCGCGTGCCATGGCGCTGACGATCGCCCTGTGGTCGCTGTGTAGCGCCCTGGGCGGGCTCGTTCCCGCGGGCCTCTTCGGCCTGTTGCTCGCGCTGCGCGGGGCACTCGGCTTCGGCCAAGCCGTCACCGACCCTTCTGGCTCGAGGTTGGTGGCCGACTTCTACGGTCTGGAGAACCGAGGGCGCGCCTTCTCGGGGCAGCAGTGTCTGGTCTACGTGGGCCTCGCCCTCGGCCTGGCCATCGGCACGACCTTCGGCACCCATTTCGGTCACCTTGGCTGGCGCTTGGCCTTCGGCGTCTCGATCGTTCCCGGACTCGGCATCGCCTACTTCTGCTACCGACTGCCCGAGCCGAGAAGAGGCACGGCCGATCGAGGTCATGTGACCCATTCTCGGTCCATGGAGCTCTCCACGGCGTCGTCCAAATCGTTCCCCATCGGCATTCGTGGGTTCCTCCGCCAGATGTGGCACGGTCTCGTAGCCGACGTGCGCACCATCATCGCCATCCGAACCATGCGCTATGCGCTGGTCGGAGTGTCGGCCATCCTCTTCGTAGTGACATCGGTCGCTACTTGGATGCCCACCCTCTATCAGCGAGAGTTCCATTTGAGCCAGAATTCTTCCAACTTCGCCTTCGCCGGGCTCGTGATCATCGCCGGTATTCCCGGTACCGTCATCGGCGGCCGCATGGCGGACCGCTGGGTGCGCTGCGAGCGGGATTGTCCGACGCCGTCCCGGCCGACCTACGGGGTACGGGCTTCGGCGCTTTCAACGTTGCCTCGATCGTGTTCGGCTCGGCGGCGGCACCTGTCACCACCGCCGCGGTAGCGGGCGCGCTGGGAGGCGATTTACCGCAGCGCTTTCGCCGTCCTCATGCCCATCACCATCTTGGGGGCTTTTTGTCTCCTGGCCGCACGTCAACACATCGAACGCGACACCGCCAGGATCTTCGAAGCGATCGCCAGGTCCAGGACGCAGGCCCAGCAGGCCCTGTAAGACCGTCGCCGCCGATCTCCCGCCGAGGTGGCGCTTCAGCCCGTCGACGCCCGATCCCGTCGCCGGCCACAGATCCCTGCGGAGGTGCACAGCCGGTGTCGAGGTGCACAGCCGGCGTGCTCGGCCGCAGCCCGTGGTACTGCCTCCACCGCCAGTCGGACCTACGGGCCGGCAGGCGGCAATCCCCAGCTTTTGCCCTCTTGTTTTCCCCAGGCGGCGTTGTCGATCCTGTGGACCGGGGTCCGAGTGCCGCGCTCTGGACCTCGACAACCCCACTCGTGTTGTGAAAGTCGGGGGAAGGCCCGGCAGCAAGTGAGTGGGGAACGGGCTGGCGAGCACGTCAGCCGGATGAGGGACCACTCCCCTGCGACCATCGTCCCCCCAAGGCTAATCGCAGGGGAGTAGCCCTCGTCCTCGGCACTGGAAGCTGCTGTGCCTCGACCGACTCCCAACCCCGCGTGTCGAACCTGCAGCGAACCGTCTCCTGGTCGGCGGCCGACTGGACCGGCTCCTGGTGCGCGCTCGAAGGGTGACCGAGGACCCGTGGCCGGTCGGCTCAGAGCCACGACGGCCGGTGGAGATGGTGGTAGAGGAGGACGGGCCGAATTCATCGCTTTGCGTGATGCCGAAGCCACGCGTTGGGCGTATCCTGGGGAAACGGGCGTTTCACCTTGGTTGGAGGCGGAGACAGGCCATGAAGAGGAGCTACCCCATTGAGCGATTCGACCCTTTGCTCAGGGACCTCGTGACGTGGGACCTCGTCAATCGGGGCACCCGGCCTCACTCTTGGAAGCTGACCGATGCCGCCCAGCGCCGCCTGGAAGAACTGGTCGGATGGTCAGCCCCAGTTGCCACAGAACAGATGGTGTACCTCGACCACCGCTGCGCAGATTGCCAACAGCACGTCCGTACCAGGATCCACGACGGTCTGTACCTGTGCGACGGCTGTGCCGAACGCAGAGCGACACCTTCTGCCGCCGTCATACCGGCAGCCGGAAAGCGCCGCTGGCGTCGAAACCGCCCTGCGGTGGATGGAACCAATCCGGTGGCGAGCTGATCTCACAACCGCGGGCGCCACGACCGGGGCCGCCACGGGCCACGACAGGCACCCGACTGGGCCCGGCCGGATTGGGTGGCGTCCTGACCGAACAGCCATGATGTGGCGGTGACAGTCATCCGCATCAACGCCATCACCGTCCCCGACCAGGGAGGCGATGAGCTGGCCCGTCGTTTCGCCGGGCGCGCCGGAGCCGTCGAACACGCCCAGGGATTCGAGGGTTTCGAGCTGCTCCGCCCCACCGACGGGCGCACGACCTGGCTCGTGGTCACCCGCTGGCGGGACGAGGAGGCGTTCCAGGCCTGGGTGGCCTCCCCGGCCTTCGCCCACGGGCACAGCGGCGTCGGTGCCCAGGGACAGGACAAGCCGCCGGTCGCCGTCGGCAGCGAGCTCTGGAGCTACGAAGTGGAACTGGGGGCTGGTCCGAAGGCGTGACCGTCCCCTCTGAGATACCGGGAAGAGCCGGTGCCCGTTGGTGGCGGCGGAGGCGCCCGCCTTCCGGCACCCGCGGGGGTCGGTGGCCGCCCATTTGGGACTTTCGCCTCTGCTCGTCTCGGCCTTGCCGGCCGAGAAATGAGCCATGGGCCACGACGACCGGGACTGGGCGGCGTTCTGGGACCCC
>JASHZK010000089.1 GCA_030042575.1 Acidimicrobiales bacterium | reverse complement strand
GCCCGCCAGGAGTACCTCGACCTGCTCGAGACGCTGCCCTCGGGCGACCCCCGGGCCGGCGCCTATCGCAAGGCACTGGCCGCTCGCCTCTTCTGACGTGAAGCTGGTGCTGGTTCCGACGTGAAGCTGGGTGCTGGTTCCGACGTGAAGCTGGTACTGGGCGATCGTCGCTACGACCTGCGCAGTCGGGTGCTCGTCATGGGGATCTTGAACCGGACGCCCGACTCGTTCTACGACGCAGGCACCACCTTCGCCCTCGACGCCCTGCTGGGCCGGGCCGAGCAGCTGGTGGCCGAGGGAGTCGACATTCTCGACGTGGGCGGCGTGAAGGCCGGCCCGGGGCCCGAGGTGAGCGAGGCCGAGGAGCTCGACCGAGTGGTCCCCGCCGTGGCCGCGCTGCACGACCGGTTCGACGTGCCCCTTTCGGTCGACACCTGGCGCGCCACGGTGGCCGGCGCCGCCTACGGCGCCGGTGCCGTCATGGGCAATGACATCAGCGGCTTCGGCGACCCCGACTACCTGACCACCGCCGCCCGGGCGGGGGCGGCCGTGGTGGCCACCCATATCCGCCTTGCCCCCCGGGTGGCCGACCCCGACCCCCACTACGACGACGTCGTGGCCGAGGTGGCCGCCTTCTTGGCCGATCGGGCCGCCCGGGCGGTGGCCGCCGGCATCCCGGCCGACAAAGTGGTGGTGGACGCCGGCCTCGACCTGGGTAAGACGGCCGCGCAGTCCTTGGCCCTGTTGCGCGCCTCGGACCGCTTGGCCGCCCTGGGCCACCCGCTGTTGCTCTCGGCCTCGAACAAGCCGTTTCTGGGAGCGATCCTGGGCCTGTCCATCGACCAGCGTGCCGACGCCTCGCTGGCGGCGCTGGCCGTCGGTGTGGCCCTCGGCGCCCGCCTGGTGCGCGTGCACGACGTGGACGGTGCCCGCCAAGCGTGCCGCCTCCTGTCGGCGGTGCTCGATGCCGCCTGAGGTCCATGCCCCCTGACCCTTCACCGGGGCCGGAGCCGGCCGCCGACCGGGACCCGGCCCCGGTGCATCTCGTTCGGGGCGAGGACCCGACTCTCGTCGCCCAGGTCCTCTCCGACGTCCTCGCCGAAGTGCTCGAAGGCCGTGACGCCGACAGCGTCGTCGAGGAGCACGGCGGCGGTGGGGAGGACATCGAGTTGCGGGCGGTGGTCGACGCCCTCTCCACGCCCCCGTTCCTGGCCGACCGGCGCGTGGTGGTCGTACGGGACGCCGGGCGGCTCACCGCCGCCGACGCGGCGCGAGTCACGGACTGTCTGCAAGCCCCATTGCCAGGCGTGGTGCTCGTCCTCGGGGCCGGGGGGGGAGCGCTTCCACCTTCGCTGACCAGCGCCGTCCAACGCGCCGGCCGGGTGGTGAACGCCGACGCCGGCACCGGGCGGGCCCGCTCCGAATGGCTGAAGGAGCAGCTGCGGGGGGCGCCGGTGCGGCTCGATCCCCGGGCGCTGTCCACTTTGGACGACCACCTGGGACGGGACCTGGGCCGGTTGCGAAGGCTGCTCGACGCCCTGGCCGCCGCCTACGGGGAGGGGGCCGCGGTCGACGAGGACCGTCTCGCTCCCTTCCTCGGTGAAGCGGGGGCCCTGGCGCCGTGGGACCTCACCGACGCCATCGACGCCGGTGACGCGCCCGGCGCCCTGGCGGCGCTGGGCCGCATGCTCGGCGCCGGGGCCATGCACCCGTTGGCCGTGATGGGGGTCGTCCATCGCCACGTGCAGGCCATGCTCCGGCTCGACGGGTCGGCGGTCACCACCCCCGAGGAGGCGGCGGCGGTGGTGGGGTCCCGCAGCGTCTATCCGGCGAAGAAGGCGCTCGAGCAGGCCCGCCGCATGGGCTCGGCCCGGATCGGACGGGCGGTGACGCTCTTGGCCGACGCCGATCTCGACCTGCGAGGCCGCAGCGGTCTCGACGACCGGACCGTGCTCGAGGTCCTGGTGGCCCGGCTGGCTCGGCTATCGGCCAGCGCCGAGGCCGGAGCGAGGCGCCGGCCGGGGAGGGTTTCCTCGGCCCGGGCGACGGCCGCCGGCCGCCGACGCTGAGCGCCGGGGCGACGCCGGTGGCCCAGCCGGCCCGGGAGACCCACCCGGCCCGGGAGACTCAGCCGGGAAGTGCTTCGATCGAGTCCTGTCCGCCGTCTCGAACGTGCTCGGTCCAGCGGGTGCCGTCCCAGTAGCGCTCTTCGTGGCGTCTGCTCGGATCGGGGTACCACCCGAACGCAGGGAGCTCGGTGCGCACCGGCGCTGAGGGGTAGACGGGGGCGCTGGCGCCGGGAGTCCCAGGGGACGCCGGGTACCTGGGCGGACCAGCCGCCGGCTCGGGCGCCACAAAGGGCGGGGGCGGGACCGGGTCGTCGGGATTGGCCGGGGGAGGGTACGAGGCGGTGGGCCACGGTCCGTGCGGCGGCGGTGGCTCCGACGGCCCGGGCCACGGGCCGCCCTGCGGCGTCCACCCTCCGCCCTGCTGCCAGTCCTGTCCTGCGCCCGGAGGCCAGCCCGCTCCACCGGGTCCGCCCCGGCTCTCCACCGCCTGCAGGCGGGGCCGGACGAGGGCGAAGTACAGCACGCCCACGATGAGCGACAAGAAGCCGAGGAGAAGGAAACAG
>JASHZK010000088.1 GCA_030042575.1 Acidimicrobiales bacterium | reverse complement strand
TCACCAGATCGGAGAAGCAGCGCGGCTTGATGCGCGGCAAGGTGGCCATCTGGGCCCGGCTCTCCACCTGGAACACGCCTACGGTGTCGGCCCGGCACAACATGTCGTAGACGGCCTCCTCCTGTTCCAGGCGAGCCAGGTCGATCTCCACGGCGTGGGCAGCACGTACCAGGTCCACACAGCGATGCAGGGCGTCGAGCATGCCCAGGCCGAGGAGGTCGAACTTCACCAAGCCGGCCGCGGCGCAGTCGTCCTTGTCCCACTGCAGAGCGGTCCGTCCCGGGTGCCGGGCCCATTCCACCGGACAGACCTCGATCACCGGCCGGTCGCACAGGACCATGCCGCCCGAGTGCAGACCGAGATGACGGGGGAAGTCGAGCACCTGGCCGGCCAGCTCGCCCAGTGGCGCCGGTAATCCGTCACCGCCCTCGCCGGCCCTGCCCAGTACGTCGCCGCGGTCGACCCCTTTGGCCCACCGGTCGACCTGGTCGAGCGAGTGACCGAGGGCCTTGCCCACGTCGCGGATGGCCGAGCGGGCCCGGTAGGTGATGACGTTGGCCACCTGGGCGGCGTACTGGCGCCCGTAGCGCTCGAAGACGTAGGCGATCACCTCCTGGCGTCGGCCCGACTCGATGTCCACGTCGATGTCCGGTGGGCCGTCGCGCTCGGGGGAGAGGAAACGCTCGAAGAGCAGCCCCAGGGACACGGCATCGGCCCGGGTGACGCCGAGGGCGTAACACACCGCCGAGTTGGCGGCCGAGCCCCGGCCCTGGCAGTAGATGTCGTGGCGCCGGCAGAACTCGACGATGTCCCACACGATGAGGAAGTAGCCGCCGTAGCCCAAGGCGCCGATCACTTCGAGCTCGTGGTCGATCTGGGCCCAGGCTCCCGCCACCCGCTCGTGCGGGCGGGGGCCGTAGCGCTCCTCGGCGCCGCGCCGGGTCAGCTCCACCAGCCAGCTCTGCTCGTCATGGCCTTCGGGGACGGGGAAAGGGGGAAGTCCCGGTGCCACCAGGCGCAGGTCGAAGGCACATCCTCGGCCGAGCTCGGCCGCCGCCGCCACCACCCCGGGCCAACGGGCGAAGCGGCGCTCCTGTTCGGCGGCTGCGCGCAGGTTGGCTGTGCCGGCGGCCGGCAGCCAGCCCTGCAGCCGTTCCAGGGGACGCCGGGCGCGCACGGCCGCCAGGACCTCGGCCAGCCGGCGCCCTGACGCGGTGGCGTAGTGCACGTTGTTGGTGGCAACCGGCTCCACACCCGCCTCTATCGCCAGCTGGGCCAGCGCGTCGTTACGGGCGGTGTCGAGTGGATCTCCGTGGTCCCACAGCTCCACGGCCACGTTCCGCCGTCCGAAGTGCTCCACCAGCTCCGCCAGGGCACGTCGGGCCGCTGCCGGGCCTTCACCGGTCAAGGCGGTGGGCACGGGGCCTTTGCGGCAGCCGGTGAGCACCAACCAGTGACCACCGTGGAGGCCGGCCAGCCGTTCGAGGGTGAAGACGGGGCGGCCTTTTCTGCCTCCGGCCAGCTGCGCTTCGGCGATGGCCCGGCTGAGCCGGGCGTAACCGGTCGGATCACGGGCCAAGACGACGAGATGGGCACCGGGAGGATCGGGCACGGCGGTACGCAGATGGCCAGGGGCCGAAGCGACTGGAGACGACGCGCCTGAGGACCACGTCGCCGGGCAAAGAGTGAGCTCAGCCCCGAACACCGTGGCCAAGCCCACGGACTCCGCCGTCCGGGCGAAGCGGACAACGCCGTACAACCCGTTGTGGTCGGTGAGAGCCAGGGCCTCGAGCCCCAGGCGGGCCGCCTCGCCCACCAGCTCCTCCGGATGCGAGGCGCCGTCGAGGAAGCTGAAGTTCGAGTGGCAGTGCAGCTCGGCGTAGCGATGGTGCGTCCCGTTCGACTCAGTCGTATGCACCCTCCACCCACCACCCGGCGCCTTCTCGCACCAGCAGGTAAGCCATGCCGGTCTCGGTGACCAGCTGCATACGGGCCCGACGACGTCGTTGGCGTGGTGCCCACCAGCGCTCGTCGACCGGCCACGGTCCCCCCCAGGCTGTCGCTGCCTGCCACGGCCCCCCCGCCACCGACAGACGGCAGGGAGGGGTGCTGGTCAGACCGACTGCCGTGACTTGAACCTCGGTTCCGTCGGGACCGACCAGCGCGGCGGGCAGCGGCCGCTCCAGGACCACAGCCGGCGCCGGCGATGGGATCTGCCCCGGCCATGGCTCGTTGTCGTTGGTCCCTGCACCGGGTGGTCCGGAGGCCGGCTTGCGGCCGGCCCAGGGAATCAGCCGGGCGCGCTCCTTCGGCCCTCGGCCCCCCTGGAGCCGGCCCACCACCATCCCCTCTGGGTCCACCAACTGCTCGAGGCGCCGGAGTACCCGCTGCGCTCTGGCCTCCGCCTGCGCCGCCTCCCCCCAGAACCCCACTTGGCTCGTGGCACTCGACCCGGTGTCTACGGGTCGTCGGGGGGGAGCGACTCGATAGCCGGGCAGCTCGCTGCGTCTTCCACCGGCCACCTCGTGACACGCCGCTCCGTCGGTGCCCAGCCGGCTGAGCACGTGGCGGGTGGGGAGAGCGGCGAAGGCGCCCAAGGTGCGGATGCCCAACCGGCGCAGGAGGTCGGCCAGCTCCGGTCGGTCCAGGGTCTCGACCGGCCAGGGGGAGAGGAAGGTGGCGCTCTCTCCGGAGGGCACCACCACCGGTTCGTCCTCCGCCGCCTGGGCGGCGAGCACAGCGGCGAAGAGACCGTCGGCCACGCCGATCCGGGCCCGCCCGTCGGCAAGGGCCAGGTCGGGGTCGGTTGGACCGGGGCCGGCCGGCGCGGCCAGTGCGCCGGCCAGGAGCCGGGCCAGCTGGTCGTCCCCGCCGAAGTAGCGCGACGGGCCCCGGGTGGGCACGGCGCAGACCCCGGGTCGTACGGCCGAGGCGGCGGGAGAGAAGGCCGCTGCCGCCTCCACCACTCGGGCGAAGGCCCGGGCCACCCTGCCGCCCTCCTGCTCCTCGAGGAGCCCCGGGCACCATATGACCAGCAGCCGGTCCATCACGGGCCTGTGCACACCCGCACCTCTTTTTCTCGTCCTTCTCTCTGTCTGTTCAGCCGGGGTCGCCGGTCAGCCCCGTTCAGCCGGGTCGCCGGCCAGCCGGGGTCCGGGGTCGGGGCCGACGGGTGCCGGGGCTCCCGAACCCCCGGGCAGCCAGAGCTCGGTCCGCGCCGGACGGGAGGCCGTCCGGCGTCCGGTGGTGGTGACCTGCGCCCGGCGAGCCTCGAGACGGCCGTGGCCTGTACCGGCTCCCAGCCAGCGGGCGGTTCCGACTGTCAGGTGGAGCTCTGGCCCCTCGGGCCACGGCGCGTACCGGCACAGGACCACCAGCGCTCCTTGCCGTTGCCGGGCCCGTGCCGCCAGCCGCCTGGCCACCCCGGGGCGGACCGGGCCGGGGGGGCAGAGCAGTACGGCGTCCATCCCGTCGAGAAGGAGAGCGGCGATCTCCGCCCACCTCCCCCCGGGCCGGGGGACCAGCACCAGATGGTCGAGGTCGACCCCCATCTCGGCCAGGGCCAGGATCCCGGCGTCGGCGACGCCCACCGCCGCTGACCAGGACCCGGCGGCCGTGGCTGCGGCCAGCAGGGCGAAGGCCAGCGAGGTGGCTCCGCCGGCTCCGCTACCGGGGTCGTTCCCCACCGCCATCACCGCACCTCGGGGGAGGCCGCCACCGGGGACCACCGCACCCAGCGCCGGGAGAAGAGGCAGGAGCTGATCTCGCCGATCAGAGGTGGGGCGGACCCGGGCCGAGAGCGTCGGGTCCAGCGCCGCCGGAGCAGCAGGGGTCATGAAATCCGACAATAGCGAACATATGTTCGTATCGCCCAGGGGGCTGCTTCCCAGGTCAGCGGCCGAAATCACGCTCCGGGGCGCGACCGGATCCCGTTTCCCGTGCGAATCCCGGGCCCTCCACCATGGTTCGCCACGGGTCGTGGGTACGCCACGAGGTGAGCCCCACCCACTCCACGGTGTTTCTGTGGCCGATCGTCACCGCCATCTCCTCGCGTCCGCGCCCTATGGCGTCCAAGCTCAGCCGTGGTTCTCGGCGGGTGGACCACGTAACGGTGGGCCGGGTCGGGGGGCTTGTTCCACGGCGCCCCAGAAACGCCGCCTTGAGCAGGCGTCCATAGACGGTCGTCCCCCACCCGCTCTGGGTCAGGGGGACGCTCACCGAACGGACAGGGACGGCGACGTCCCCGGCCAGGGCCGACAGTGCCCGGAGGGTCTGCACGTCGCCGATCCCGGGGAGCACCACGGTGGTACCGAAAAAAGAAAGGAATCCGTCGGCTGCCTCGCCCCAGCGGACCCGGGCCTGGGACAGGTCCTGCAGACAGGCCAGCGTCAGCAGGCCCTGGCCACCGCCCTCGCTGACCATCCTGGGCAGGTCGGGGAGCGGGGCGATGTTGGCCACTTCGTCCAGGGCGAGCACCACCGGGGCGACGGGCGTGGTGTTGTCGCGTAGCGCCTTGGCGTAGCCGGCGTACACGGCCTCTCGCACCTCGGCGATCAGCCCCACCACCATGGGGGCGACCAGCGCCTGGTTCTGGCCGGTGGCGCACACATAGAGCGTGGAGGCCCCCTGGCAGAACTGACCGGCGTCGAAGTCGGGATCGATCGTGCTCGCCCGCGCCGCGTTGGTTCGGTAGCCGGACAGGACTCCCGACGCAGTCGACCAGATCCCACTCTGTTCCTTGGCCTCGGTGGTGGCGATGCCGCTCAACAGGTCGGCAGCAGCCAAGGCCCCGACCTCGTCGAGGATGCGCAGTGCGGCCGACGGCTGATGGCGATCCACCCACGACAGCACCACAGGCATTTGCTCACCGGCGATGGCTGCCGCATGGAGCAAAGGGGCCAGCAGCGATTCCGCTCGTTCACGCCAGTGGTTGGAGTCCACCGCGCCATCCAGTTCACCCCTGGGTCTCGTGGTCCTGACCATGGCCCGGGCCATTTTCGAGGCGTCGTCCCAGTCGGTGCACAGCGGGACAGGCGACCACCGCACGCGCCGGACCCCGGGCGGTGGTTCAACCGTGGCGTTCGGGTCGTACAACATGCATTCGCCACGACGGCTGCGGGAGGCGGCGGTAGCCTCCAGGACGTCGGGTTTGGTCGAGGTGGACACGACCGGGCCGGGTGAGGCCAGGATGTTGGGCACCACCAACGACGTCGTCTTGCCCGAGCGTGGGGGGCCCAGCACGAGCACCGACCGCTCGGCCGGTGCCCACACCGGTCCTCCGGTCCCGGCTCCCAGGTAGATGCGCCCGGCGCCAGGGGTCCCCGATCCTCCGTTCCCCGTCATGGGCGCTCCGGGCGAAAGCTGGGTTCGCCCCCCTTCACCCTGAGGGTTCCGGGGATTCCCAGCCATTCCAGGGGGTCCATCGCCGGGGATGCGCCCTCCTGCACCTGGCGGCTCCTCAGTGCCACCAAGCGACCGATATGGGCCCCGAGGGTCACGGTGAGCTCGAGTCGGACATCACCGTCGTCAGTCGTCTCGGCATCCACGACGATGGCGTCGTAAGTGCCGTCGGGCAACGTCGCCACGGAGAAAGATCCTTGCAAAAGCATCTGTTTGCGTCCATGGTGTCGGTGCGGTCGGTAACCGAATTCGCAGCGCGACGGTCATCACGGCGTGTCGACACGTGCTGCGACCGAGAGCCGCGATTCACGAAATGCTTGACTTCGGGAAGCTCAACCTCTTTGATTATTGAGATTGCGATTTCGGTGGAGGAGCGTGTGAGCGTATCGAGGCACATTGCCGCGATGTTGGCGACATGTCGCTCGCAGGGTGCGAGACGGTGCCGGGTGTCGGCGCGTTCGTGCCTGGATTGATGGAGCGAAGCCCGCTGCACGCTCGAAGATCTGCCGCTTTGGCGGCACGTCGGCCTTCTGGACGCTGTGCCCAGCAGGCGACGCCAGTCGTCAGGCGATCCGCGGCTGTTTCGGCCGCCTGGTGAGCCTTGGCGAGAAAAGCAGCAAGCAAAACGGCAAAGAAGGCCGCAAGGTGAGCCCCGGCGAGGAAAGCCGCAAGGTGAGCCTCGGCGAGGTAAGCAAAAATCAGATCGGCCGGAAGGCCGTAAGGAGGCATGCAGAATGCCAGTGAAGCGGGCCACAGCAAGGAAGACCGCCAAACGGCGGGCTCCCGCCAGAAAGGCGGCCGCCAAGCGGGCTCCCGCGAAGCGGACCGCCAAGCGCACGACGAAGCGGACCGCCAAGAAGCGGGCACCGGCGAAGAAGGCCGCCAAGCGGACGACGAAGCGGACGACCAAGCGCACCGCCAAGAAGCGGGCACCGGCGAGGAAGGCCGCCAAGCGGACGACGAAGCGGACGACCAAGAAGGCGGCCAAGAAGCGGGCACCGGCGAGGAAGGCCGCCAAGAAGCGGGCACCGGCCAAGAAGGCGGCCAAGAAGCGGGCACCGGCCAAGAAGGCGGCCAAGCGCCGCCGGCCGGCCAAGAAGGCGGCCGTTGCTTCGGCGCCGGCGCCGGCACGTCGTCGTCGCCGGGTGGTGCGCCGGACAGCGAAGTAGAGCTGAGCCCGGCTGTCGGCCGAGGCCGGCAGCGAGCATCGCTCTTCGGCGAGCGGGGGCCCTTCGGGGCCCCCGCTGTCGCGCCCGGATCTCGGGGCCTGCCGTCGGGAGACCCCGTCGTCGGGCGGCTACAGGTCGGTGATCAGCCGGAACGCCTCTCCCAGGGCCGGGTGGGCCAAACCGGCCAGGCGTCCGTGGGTGCCCAGTTGCCGCTCGAGCCGGCGCCGGAGCGCTTCGATGCCGTTGCCGGTGCCCTCGACCTCGCTCTGGCGGTCCTCGTCGATGCCGAGGGTGGTGCGGTGCTGGCTGCGATGAGCCACAAGGGCAGACAGCTTGGCGGCGGCGGCGCCGGCCCCCGCCTCCTCCACGTGATTGGGCTCGTCGGCCTCCCACAGGAGCAGGGCCGAGGGTCGGTGCGCCTGACCCAGATCGGGCGAGAATCCAGGGTCCCGGGCGCCGACCACCGCGTCCACCGCCAGCCATCCGGCGTGGCGGTGATCCGGGTGCAGCCGGTACCTGCGCCATGGGTCGTGTCCGAGCACCACCTCGGGTCGGATCCGTCGGATCACCTCGCACACGGCCCGTCGCTCGGCCAGTCCCGACTGGAGCTCGCCGTCGGGAAGGCCCAAGAAGATCACGTCGCCGCCGCCCAGTCGCCGGGCCGCCTCGATCTGCTCGGCTCGCCGGCGCTCGGCCAGCGCGGCGGGGTCCTCCTCGACATCCCAGGTGCCCTTGGAGCCGTCGGTCAGCACGAGGTGGTGGACTCGGCATCCGCCTGCCGCCCACTTGGCCAGGGTGGCACCGCACCCGAATTCGACGTCGTCGGGGTGCGCGCCCATGGCCAGGGCCGAAACCGGCACCGGCAGGTCCAGCGTCACCGGCCCGTGAGCGGGCAGGTCTCCCACCGGTAGCACCCGTTCGTTCAAGCGCCGCTGCCCGCGTTGTTCACGGCATGTGCCATCGGGCCAGGGACATCGGGATGTCGGCCGGAAGGTCGACGTCGGCCCCGAGCGCCGGCTCGCGGATGATGCGCAGAGGCAGACCCAGGCGAGCTGTCTCCGCCTGGTGACGGAGGAAGGATCCGGCACCGTAGGAGAAGCGGAACCAGCTGTGCGCCGGAACGCAGGCGACGTTGGTCCCGTCTTGCCGTCGGTCGGGCACCAGCGTGACCCCTTCGAACCCGGCCAGTCTGGCCAGGTCGGCCGCCCAAGGAAGATCGGCGTGGACGACCAGCACCTCGTCGGCACCGGCGTCGGCCAGTCGTCGCACACCGGTCTCCACGGCACCGTCGAGACCGCGTCCGGGCTCGGGCAGGACCATGGCCCCGTGTCCGGCTGCCCACCTGGCCACGTCGTCGTCGTCGCACACCACCGCCACCGGCAGGGGGGTGGCCGCGGCCAGCACGTGCTCGGCCATGACTCGGGCCAGGGAGGCTCGTTGAGCCGGCTCGAGAGAGGGTGCGAGACGGGCCTTGGCCCGGGCGAAGGCCTTGACCGGTACCAGCACCACCGGACCCTGTAGCCGTGGCAGGCTCCTCGGGCCGGGCATCGAGATCAGTGTAGGGGTGGGCATAGGGTCTGGGTGATGGCTCCCCGGGCGCGACGGGTCCCCCCATACCTCGTGACCGATTCCGATCGTGCCGCCACGCTGTCGCGGGTCCGCAAGTTCCTGCTCGCCCGTGGAGCGACCGTCGAGGAGATCGACGACGCCGAGCAGAAGGGCTCGCTCGACCTGTTGATGGCCGACCGGATGCTGGTCCCGACCGAACGGCGTTTCACCGAGGCCGAGGTGTCGGTCCAGACCGGCATGCCTGTCGAATTGGCCCGAAAGTTCTGGC
>JASHZK010000087.1 GCA_030042575.1 Acidimicrobiales bacterium | reverse complement strand
CGCCTATCGAGATGGCGTCGCCGCCAGGAAGGGCATCGAGTATTGATCCTCGATCGACAGGTCCACGAGGACACGGAATTCCGGTGAGGCGCGGCTCTGTCCTCGTCCTCGGCACCTCGTCGGGCGCCGGCAAGTCGACGGTCGTCACCGGCTTGTGCCGGTGGCTCCTGCGCCAGGGCGTCTCGGTGGCGCCCTTCAAAGCGCAGAACATGTCGCTCAACTCCTTCGTCACGCGCCGGGGAGAGGAGATCGCTCGCGCCCAGGCCGTGCAGGCGTGGGCGGCCGATGTGGAGCCCGAGGCGGCCATGAACCCCGTCCTGCTCAAGCCGGGCAGCGAACGCACCAGTCACGTGATGGTCATGGGCAAGCCCATGGGCCAGCTGGAGGCGGGTGCCTGGCACGAGAAGGCTTCGCTCCTCGGTGTCGTCGTCGACGCCTTCCGGGATCTGCGGGCCCGCTTCGATGTGGTGGTGTGCGAGGGGGCGGGTAGTCCGGCCGAGACCAACCTCAGGCACAGCGACATCGTCAACCTCGGCTTCGCCCAGGCCGTCGACGTCCCCGCCGTTGTGGTGGGCGACATCGACCGGGGAGGGGTGTTTGCCTCCTTCGTGGGCACCTTGGCCCTCCTCGACGCCCAGGACCAGAGCCGGGTCCGGGGCTTCGTCGTGAACCGCTTTCGAGGCGAACTGAGCCTGCTGACTCCGGCGCTGGAAGACCTCGCTGCCCGCACCGGGCGCCCGGTGTACGGCGTGCTGCCTTTTGTCGAGGGCCTGGGCCTCGACACCGAGGACGCGCCCGACCCCTCGCTCTACCGCAACCCGCGGCCGCCGTGTGGCGACGACGTCTTGCGGGTGGGTGTGGTGCTCCTGCCTCGAGCGAGCAATCTGACCGACATCGACCCATTGGCCATCGAGCCCGGGGTCATCGTCCGTTTCCTGCACTTTCCCCAGGAGATGGCCGACTGCGACCTCGTCCTGCTGCCCGGCACGCGGGCCACGGTGGACGCTCTGCGCTGGTTGCGTTGCCGGGGTTTCGACCGTGCCCTGGCCGAACGGGCGGCGGACCAGCGCCCCATCCTGGGCGTGTGCGGTGGGTACCAGCTGCTGGGGACCTTCATCCACGACGAGGTGGAGAGCGACTCGGGCACGGTTGGCGCCCTGGGCCTGCTCCCGGTGACCACCGTCTTCCACCCTGACAAGGTCCTGGCCCGCCCGGCGGCCCGCTTGTCCGACGGTTCGCTCGTCGAGGGATACGAGATCCGCCACGGACGGGTGCAGGTGGAGGGGGGCGCGCCCTTTCTCGCCGGGGAGGGTTGCCGGCTGGGCGCGGTGGCCGGGACGACGTGGCACGGCCTCTTCGAGAACGACGCTTTTCGTCGTTCGTACCTCCGTTCGGTGGCCGCCACCGTCGGGCGGCGTTTCGTGGCCGATCCCAGCTTCTCGTTCGCCGACTGGCGCTCGCAGCGGGTGGATCTGCTGGCTGATCTCGTCGAAGCCCATCTCGACACCGCCGGCTTGCTGGCCCTGCTCGACCACCAGCCCGCCCCGCCGGCCTGAACCGGCGAAGCCGTCGGTTCCCGGAAGCGCGGGGCCGGCAGGTCAGCGCGAGCGGTCTTTCCTCGCCGGCTCCCTGTCCCCCACGGCCATCCGGCAGAAGAAGAACCCGTCCTGTTCGAGGAGGTGGACGATCCCCAGGTCGAGCGGCTGTTCCCATTCGGCGCCGGCGAGGACCCGGGGCCCGTCACCGCCGACCATGCGGGGAGCCAGGGTGAGACACAGCTCGTCGAACAGTCCGGCTTGCACGAAGTCGGCGTTGAGTCGCGGTCCACCCTCGAGGAGGACCGAGGTGAAACCCAAAAGGTGGAGGTGTTCGAGGACGCGGCCGGGATCGACTCGGTTCTGACCGGCTTCCACGAAGTCGGCGACCTCCTGGCCTTGCCGTTTGGCGCCCGGATCGCACTCCTCGGTCACGAACACCATCGGGCGCTGCTCGGCTTCGGTGAACAGCCGGGCCGACCAGTCCAGCTCGGCCGATCGCGTCACGATGGCCATGGGGGGGACGGCCGTTTGCCCTCGCTGCTGGCGGAGCCGGCGGAGCTCGTCGTCGACCCTGACCGGGCCGTAGCTCTCGGCGCGTACGGTTCCGGCCCCCACGCACACGACGTCGGTCAGTGCCCGAAGCACCTGGAACAGCTGGTGGTCGGCCGGTCCCCCGATGGCTCCCGACCGGCCGTCGACCGTGATGGCGCCGTCGAGGGTGGAGATCATGTTGCACCGGACGAAGGGGCGACTGGCGCCGACGGCGGGCGGAAGCGCATAGGCCTCTACGAGATCCACGTCGTCGGCCGGATGGGGGAGGAGCGCTCGCATAGCCGAGGACTCTAGGTGGAGCCCCGGCGAGCTCACGGAACGGCGATGACCTCGACGGTGTACGTTCAACCGGAGTCTCACCTACGGATCGAGCACGTGAGGTGAACCCGTGTCCCAGGCCTGGCCGTCTCTGCCCTACGAGGAATGGAAGGACAGCTGTGACACCCTGCACGGCCACAGCCAGGTCCTGGGCAAGCTGGCTGTGGCTCTGGCCCCGCCCGAGCCACAGCTGTTCCACGCCGCCTTGCGCCTCACCGCCCGGGGCTTGGAGACGGCGCCGCTGCCCGCCCCCGACGACTCTGGGTCCCTGGTGGTGGTCTTGGACCTGCGGACCCACGAGGCCGTGGTCGAGCACAACGACGGGCGGGTCCGGCGGGTGCCGCTCACTCCCGACCGGCCGGTGGGCCACGTCACGTCCGACGTGCTCGG
>JASHZK010000086.1 GCA_030042575.1 Acidimicrobiales bacterium | reverse complement strand
CCCTGCAGGGCCCGGCCCAGCTCGTCGCCGCTGCCCACGTCGCCCGGCCCGACGGCAGCCGAGCGCCCGACGGCCACCAGGGAGCGAAGGTGGAGGTGGTGGTCGTGGAGGCCGGGCAGCACCACGGCGCCGGGGACCTCGACGAGGCGCTCGCCGGGGAGCGGCACCAGGTCGGCTCCGACACCGGCGATACGACCGTCGATGATCCGCACGTCGATTCGCCGTCCCGGCGCGATCCGCTCCCCCCCGGAGGCGGGCCAGTCCGCCATGACCGCGCCGCGCACCAGGAGGTCCCCCCTCGTAGTGCCGGTCGAATCGGGCGCCACCGCCGGCATTGTAGGAAGCGACCGGGGGCCGGCGGCCGGCCTGCCCCGAAGGACCGTTCCGAAGGCCCGCTCCGAAAGCCCGCTCCGGGAGGCCGGTACAGTGCCGCTTCAGTGTCTCGCCTTGAACCGCTCCCTCCCCTCGAGACCCTCCGGCTCGACCGGCAAGAAGGCGTCGCCACCGTGACCCTCAACCGCCCCGAGCGGCTCAACGCCTTCGACGAGCGCATGCAGGACGAGCTGGCAGCGCTGTGGCGGCACCTTCGCCACGACGACGGCGTGCGGGCCGTCGTCCTCACCGGCAACGGCGACAAGGCCTTCTGCGTGGGTATCGACCGGACCGACATTCCCGTCGATACCGAGTTCGACCCCTTCACCTACGAGGACCCCGGACGACGCATCGGCCCCAAGACCCAGGGCCTGTGGAAGCCCGTGGTGGCCGCCGTGAACGGCATGGCCTGCGGCGGTGCCTTCTACTTGCTGGGCGAGAGCGACATCGTGGTGGCGGCCGAGCACGCCACCTTCTTCGACCCCCACGTGACCTACGCCATGACGGCCGCCTTCGAGCCCATCGCCCTGGGGGGGCGCATGCCCTTCGGCGAGATCGTGCGCATGACGCTCATGGGCGCCCACGAACGGATGACCGCCCACAGCGCCCTGCGGGCCGGGCTGGTCAGCGAAGTCGTGGCCGGCGCCGAGCTCATGGGCACGGCGCAGCACCTGGCCGCCGTGATCGCCACCCAGCCGCCCACCTCGGTGCAGGCGACGCTGCGCACGTTGTGGGCGGCTCGGAACCTCACGCCCGAGCAGGCCACGTCCCTGGGCAACGTCTTCCTGCAGCTGGGCACCAGCGCCCGGGCGCTCGAGGAGGGGCAGGACACCTTCGCCAACCAGCCCCGGGCGAAATGGCGGCTGCGCTGAGCGCTAATCGCCGCCCGGAGTAGCGGGGGCAGCCCGCCGCTGGGCAGCCCGCCGCACGGCCGCCACCACCTGTCCCTCGGAGGCGCCCGGGTTGAGCACCTCGGCGACGCCGGCTTCCCGCAGGGTGGCCCGGTCGCGCTCGGGGATGATGCCGCCCACCACCACGGGGACGTCGAGCCCGCGCCGGGCCAGGGCCTCGATCACCGCCGGGGCCAGGGTCAGGTGCCCCCCCGAGTGCATCGACAGGCCGACCACGTCGACGTCCTCCTGCAACACGGTCTCGGCGATGGTCTGCGGCGTCTGGCGCAGGCCCCCATAGATCACCTCGAACCCGGCGTCCCTCAACATGCGGGCCACCACCTTCACGCCCCGGTCGTGGCCGTCCAGGCCGACCTTGGTGACGAGGACGCGGACGACAGGGACCGTCGACAGCTTTGGCTCGCTCACACGACGGCCCGCTCGGTCCAGGTGCCGAACACCTGGGCCAGAGCGCCGACGACCTCGCCCACGGTGGCATAGGAGCGCACGGCCTCGAGCAGGCTGGGCACGAGGTTCGTCTCCGGGCGCGCCGCCTCCTGTCGCACCTTGGCCAGGGCCTTCTCCACGACGGCTCCGTCGCGGCGGGCTTTGGTGTCGGCCAGGCGCCGGCGCTGGAGGGCCTCGGCTTCGGCGCCGATGTAGAGGATGTCCGCCTCGGGCTCGTCGGCCTGGGCGAAGCGGTTCACTCCCACCAGCACGCGCCGTCCGTCGTTCACCTTGCGCTCGAAGTCGGCCGACGCCTGGGCGATCTCGCCCTGGAACCACCCCTCCTCGATGCCCCGGTACACACCCTCGAGGATCGAGCCCTGGCCCAGCTCGTCGAGGTGGGCGAAGATGGCCTCGGCCTCGGCTTCCAGCCGGTCGGTCAGCGATTCGACGAAATAGGAGCCGCCGAGCGGGTCGGCCACCGCCGTCACCCCGGTCTCGTAGGCGATGACCTGCTGGGTGCGCAGGGCGATACGGGCCGCTTTTTCGGTGGGAAGGGCCAGCGCCTCGTCGAAGGAGTCGGTGTGGAGGCTCTGGGTCCCTCCGAGCACCCCGGCCAAGGCCTCGATGGCCACGCGGGCGATGTTGACCTCGGGCTGCTGGGCGGTCAACGACACCCCGGCGGTCTGGGTGTGGAAGCGCAGCTGCATGGCGCGCTCGTCGGTGGCGCCGTAACGGTGTCGGAGCCACCTGGCCCAGATCCGGCGGGCAGCGCGGTACTTGGCGATCTCCTCGAAGAAGTCGATGTGGGCGTTGAAGAAGAAGCTCAGCCGCTTCCCGAAGACGTCCACCTCGAGACCGCTGGCCCTGGCCGCCTCCACGTAGGCGAATCCGTTGGCCAAGGTGAAAGCCAGCTCTTGAGCGGCGGTGGAGCCGGCCTCTCGGATGTGGTAGCCGGAGATCGAGACCGGGTGCCACAAGGGCATCTCGGCTGTGCAGAAACGGACCACGTCGTTCACCAACCGCACCGACGGCCGGGGCGGGAAGATGTACTCCTTCTGCGCCTGGTACTCCTTCAAGATGTCGTTCTGGAGGGTGCCGGCCAGGCGACGGCGGGGCGTGCCGTGCTCCTCGCCCACGGCCACGTACATGGCCATGACGATGGCCGCCGGCGAATTGATGGTCATGGAGGTGCTCACGGACCCGAGGTCGATCCCGTCGAACAGCGTCTCCATGTCGGCCAGGGTGTCGACGGCGACGCCGGACTTGCCCACCTCGCCCAGCGCCGCCGGGTCGTCGGAATCGGTGCCCATCAAGGTGGGGAGGTCGAAGGCGACCGACAGCCCCGTGCCGCCTGCCCCCAGCAACTCCTTGAACCGGGCGTTGGTGTCCACCGCCGTGCCGAAACCGGCGAACATCCGCATGGTCCAGAGGCGGCCCCGGTACATCGAGGCATAGGGGCCACGGGTGTAGGGCCACTGGCCGGGGAACTCGCCGTCATCCGGGCCGTAGACGGGGTCCACCTCGAGGCCCGACATGGTGGTGTTCTCGACCACGTCGGAGGGGGATGCCCGGTATTGGCGTTCCCAGTCCTCCCTCCCGGTCAACCTCGTCACCTTCTCCCATGGGCATGGAGGACCCTCGTCCCCGCTTCCCATGATATTTCGCAGAGCTGGGGCGCGAGCTCGTCGGTGACGCAGGTCGCCGTCGAGGCCTTGGCCCCGAACGGCCACGGGGCAGAGGCCGTCAGGCCTTCAGGGCGGCCTCCCCGGTCGCCACTGCGTCGGCCGCGCCGGCGCTCTTGGTCGTCTTGATCGAGCGGCTGCGCGACCTGTTGGCCGTCTGCTCGTGGGCGGGCTCGGCGGCCAGCAACGACGGATCGATGATGCCCGTCTCGACCCACAGGTAGCGGCCATCGAGCACCTTCTGGGCGGCCTCGTAGTTCTCCTGGTCGTCGTTGCGCCAGAGGTCGGAGAAGAGTTTGTCGACCCGACGTCGCGAACCTCGACAGAACAAGTCGGCCAGCTCCTGGGCGCCCGAGGCGTCCGGGGAGCCGTCGTCCATCAGCATCCTGGCCCTCACACAGGCGGCGCTCATGGCGTAGAGCTCGGCTCCGATGTCGACGATACGTCCTAGAAAACCCTGCTTGCGCTCGAGACGAGACTGCCAGCGCGACATGCCGTAGAAGGTGGACCGAGCCAGCTTGCGGCTGGCCCGCTCGGCGAAGCGCAGGTGGGGGGCCAACGTCTCCCCCATCTCGGCATACCCACCGGGCCGCTGCCCCGGCCCCGAGGCCAGCTGGGGCAACCACTTGGCATAGAACGAGGCGGCGGAGCGGGCGCTCTTCACCTTGTCGGCCAGCTTGAGCTCGGGATCCACCAGCCC
>JASHZK010000085.1 GCA_030042575.1 Acidimicrobiales bacterium | reverse complement strand
GCTCGTCGTCGGCCTTCTGATCACCGGCCAGAGCATGGGCTCGGAACACCAGGGCCTCGGCGATGCCGACGCGACCGGGATCGCCGGCGAAGACGGGAGCGCGACCTTCCACTTCGCTCGTCAGGGCCTCAGCGGCGCGATCCACTGTGCCTGCGTAGAGACGCTGCGTCGGTTCCCGCGCTCGACGCAACCAGGGCAACGCTTCCTCCCGGCGACCCGCCAGCACCAGTGCCAGCGCCGGAATGATGCCCCCCAGGTCGCCGATGGGTCCCTCCAGCATCTTCTGCTCCAGCCTGCGGGCCACTGCCTCGTCGGCCCGGCCGGCCAGAGCCAGGGCCGCTTCCACGATCAGCCCGGCCACGAACACGACGGGGTCCACCGAGTCCTCGGGGGGGAAGGGAGCGGCCGCCTCCGGGGAGTCGAGGGCAACGGTCACGGCGAAGCCCGCCGCCCAGGCCAACCAGTTCTCGTGGTGAGGGCGGACCGGATCGACGAGGGGGGCCAGTGCCGCCGCCTCCTCTCGGGCCACCTCGAAGCGACCGGTCAGGCGAGCCATCACCGCGCGCAGGCTGTGGCTGTGGATGGCCATGTCCTGGACCCCCAGCTCCTCGCACAGCGAAGACAGCCGCACCGCCAAGCGTTCGGCCTCTTCGATCTCCTGCTCGGAGCCGAACAGGGATCGGAAGAAGTGCCGCCAGGACAAGGTGGCCAGCGTGGCGCCTTGGCGGTTGCGGTCGCCGGTCTCGTCGGCGAACCGCAGCGCGTCGTCCAGCCATTGCGTCACGCGGGGGTCGGCCGGCCGGGCCAGGCACAAGAAGGATTCGGTGGACACCGTTCCCGCCCGGTCCCCGATCGACTCGAAGAGCTCGAGGCCACGAAGCAGCGCCGTCGAGGAGTCTTCCATTCGGCTCAGGTAGAAGTAGGCCACGCCGGCATTGGCATGCGCCCACGCCTCCTTGTCGACGTTGCCCAGCGCCTGCCAGCGCTGGGCCGCCTCCTCCAGCCGGGGCGCGGCCCAGGCGGGATCGGTGAAGATCTTGGCACTGGCCGCGCAGTGGTCACGCTCGACGGCCTGGGCCGGATCGACCGGGTCGTCGGGAACCAGGGCCAAGGTGGCGATGGCGTCGTCCTCCTTGCCGCACTCCCCCTGGAGGCGGCCCAGTTCGAGGAGGACGTCCGGACGGCACATGCCGAGGGCGACGGCCCGCTTCAGCAGCCGGATGGCGTCGAGGGGCCGGAAGCCGTCCACCAGCACTCGAGCCTCGCCCACCAGTGCCTCGGCCGCCTCGGCCGACACCGAAGGATCTCCGCCCAGGTAATCAGCGGCCCGCTCCAGGTGCAGGACGCGGGCTTCGGGACGATCGACGACGGCCGCCGCCCGGTGATGCAGTTCGCCGCGCGTCGCACGCGGGAGCATGTCGTAGGCCACCTCCCCGAGAAGAGGATCAGCCACCTGGTACCGGCCGTCGGCTCCCAGGCGCACCAGTCCGCTCTGGCCCAGTGCGGCCAGTACCGCACCGCAGTCGCGCTCGGCCAGCGCGGCCAGCTCGGTCTCGGTGGCCTCACCCAGCACGGCCAACTGCTGGAGCAGGGTCTTGTGGGCGCGATCGAGGGCGTCGAGTCGGGCGGCCAACAATGCCTGCAAGGTGGCGGGCACGGCCCGCTCGGCCATCAGCGCGTACTGGCCGTCCTCCTGGGTCAGGAGGTCGTGGTGGCGGGCCATGGCCACCAGCTCCCGCAGGTACAGGGGGTTGCCCTTGGCCATGTCGGTGAAGAACCGCCGGGCCTCGTCGGTGAGGCCGCCGCCGACCAGCTCCTCGGCCAGTGTCTCGGTCTGGGTTCGCCCCAGTGGTCGCAGGCGCAGCGTGGTGGCCGTGGTGAAGCGACCGAGCCAATCGGCCGGGTCGGTTCGGCCTGCCACCACGGTGAGCAGGGGGAGGTCGCGCAGGCGCACGGCCAGCTGGGCGAGGAGCTCCAAGGTGCGCTCGTCGGCGCAGTGGAGGTCGTCCATCAGGACCACCAGGGGATGGCCGGCGGCCTTCTCCCGGACCAGCCGTCCCAACCCCCACAGCTGTTCTCGCTCCATGGCGACGGCGTCGAGGGCGCGTAGCGACGGGTCGAGCTCACCCACGACCGACCGCACTCGTATCTCGACTTCGGGGTCGGCGGAAGGGCCGAGCTGGTCGATGAGCTCGGCCGCCACCTGCCATCCGCCCGTCACCCCATAAGCGGGGTAGGCGGCGCGAACGACCAGTGCGTGGCCCGAGACGGCGTCGGCCAACTCGTCGAGGAGCCGGCTCTTGCCGGAGCCGGCCTCCCCGCACATCACCACGAGCCCCGCCTGCGCCTCGTCGCGGACTCGGCGCCAGTGCATATCGAGGAAGGCCAGCTCCTCTTGGCGCCCCACCAGCGGCGGCCGCGCGGCACCACGGGCCTCGCCCCCCCGCCGCAAGCGCAAGGCGGCGAAGACCTCCACCGGCAGGCGCTTACCCTTGAGCAGCACGGGCTGGCGTTCCTCGAACTCCACCCGGTGCCCGGACAGCTCGGCAGTGAGCCGTCCGCACAGCACCTCGCCCGGCGCCGCGGCCTTCTCCAGTCGGGCGGCCACGTTGACGGTGTCGCCGATCACGGTGACGTCGCCGCGTCCCAGGGGGCTCACCATGACTTCGCCCGAGTTGACGCCGATGGCGAACACCAGGTCCCCACCCAGCCGGCGCATGGTCAGGGCGGCAGCCACCGCCCGCTCGGCGTCGTCGTCGTGGGCCGCCGGCACGCCGAACACGGCCATCAGGCTGTCGCCCATGTACTTGTCGACGGTGCCCCCGTGTTCCGCCACCGTCCGGCCGAGCTCCACGAAGGCGGCGTCGACCATGCGCGTCACCACCTCGGGATCGGTGCGCTCGGCCAGGGAGGTGAAGCCCACGACGTCGGCGAAGAGCACTGTCGCCAGCTTGCGCTCCTCGACCGGGGAACGGGCGGCGGACTGCCCGGCCGAGCCGGGGTCCCACGGATCGTCCCCGGCCACGCCGACAGGGGACACCGGCAACCCGCAGGCGCCGCAGAACGGTTGGCCGAGCGGGTTGGCCGTGCCACACGAGGGACAGGTGGCGGCTGCCAGCGGCGCTCCGCACCGGCCGCAGAATCGGTATCCGTCGGGGTTGACGGCCTCGCAGCGTGGACAGGCGCTCACCGCCGCCACGCTAACGGGATGTCGGAACCAGTCGCACCGGGGGGTTGCCATGAGACCCGGGGGCATCGGGTCCCGCCGGCTGTGGTAGGGATGCAGGTGTGCCGCGGGCTGTTGCAGAGGACGACACCGTGCGCAGGTGGCCGACGGACCTGGCCCACCAGGTACGGGCCACGGTGCTGGCCCACACTCCGGGCGGCGAGCGCGAGGAGCGAGCCCGAGCCCGTATCCTCGACAGCCTCGATTCGATGGATCACCCGTTCGACGAAGAAGCCGATCCCTGTCACGTGACCGGATCCGCCGTGGTGGTGGGTCCCCGGGGCACGGTGCTGCATCTCCACAAGCGCCTGCGCAAGTGGATGCAGCCCGGCGGGCACCTCGACGACGGCGAGGCACCGTGGGAAGCGGCCCTGCGCGAGACGGGCGAGGAGACCGGGCTCGCCGTGTCGCATCCAGCCGGAGGGCCGCGGCTCATCCACGTCGACGCCCACGACGCCGCCAAAGGCCATGAGCACCTCGATCTGCGGTATCTGCTCGTGGCCGGGGAGGCCGAGCCCCGCCCTGCGGTGGGGGAGAGCCCCGAGGTCCGATGGTTCTCGTGGGAGGAGGCCCAGGCCCTGGCCGACGACGCCCTGCGCGGCGCCCTGGTCGTGGCCCGAGGGCAGCCGGAGGTGGCCCGATGGCGGGCCCAGGGGACCGGCCCGTGACCGAGCCCTTCGATCGGCTGCTCGAGGTGCAGGAACACGACACCAAGGTCGACCAGCTCCGTCACCGGCGTGCCACTTTGCCCGAACGCGCCGAACTGGTCCGGTTCGAGACGCGCCGGGCCGCCATCGACGCCCGCACCGGCACCGTGCGGGCCGAACGTGACGAGCGAGCCGAGCGTCAGGCCACCCTCGAGGGTCAGATCGAGGCGGCCAAGCTCCGCAAGGCGGAGCTCGAGCGGCGGCTGTTCGGCGGCCAGGTGGGCTCCGCCCGCGACCTGGCGGCCATGGACGACGAGGTACGCCAGCTCGGTCGGCACATCACCGAGCTCGAGAACCGCGAGCTCGAGATCATGGAGCAGCTCGAGCCACTCGACAATGAGCTTCAGAGTGCCGACGCCGAGTGCGACAGCATCGACAGCCGCATGGGCGAGCTTCGAGCCACGGTCGCCCAGGCGGAGAAGGAGATC
>JASHZK010000084.1 GCA_030042575.1 Acidimicrobiales bacterium | reverse complement strand
CACCACGTCGCCCTCCCGGACCCGGTAGCTGGGGATGGTAACCCGCTTGCCGTTCACCAGGATGTGGCCGTGACGCACCAGCTGGCGGGCCTGGGCCCGGCTGGCCCCCCAGGTGGCCCGGAAGGTGACGTTGTCCAGGCGCAGCTCGAGGAGGCGCAGGAGGTTCTCGCCCGTGATCCCCGGCTGGCGGTTGGCCTCGGCGTAGACGACCCGGAACTGCTTCTCGAGGACCCCGTAGATGCGGCGGGCTTTCTGCTTCTCGCGCAGCTGGGCCAGGTACTCCGAGCCCTGACGCATGCGGTCGCGCCCGTGCTCCCCGGGGGGATAGGCCCGGCTGTGGCGGTCGGTGACCGCCTCGGAGACGGGGCACTTGAGCGAATAGCAGCGCTCACCTTTCAAGAACAGCTTCGTCCGCTCCCGCCGGCACAGCCGGCAGACGGGTCCGGTGTAACGGGCCATGTCCCTCTCCCCTACCGGCTCACACCCGGCGCCGCTTCTTGGGGCGGCAGCCGTTGTGGGGGATGGGGGTCACGTCCTTGATGCCGGCCACCTCGATGCCGGTGGCGGCCAGCGAGCGGATGGCGGTCTCCCGGCCCGAGCCCGGCCCCCGCACCAGCACGTCGACCTTCTTCACCCCGTGCTCCATGGCCCGCCGGGCCGCCTGCTCGGCGGCCAGCTGGGCGGCGAAGGGGGTGGACTTGCGCGAGCCCTTGAAGCCGACGTTGCCGGCCGAGGCCCACGACAGCACGTTCCCCTCGTGGTCGCAGATGGAGACGATGGTGTTGTTGAACGAGCTCTTGATGTGGGCCACGGCGTAGGCGATGTTCTTGCGCTCGCGCTTGCGGGGCCGGCGGGCGGCGGCGCTCTTCTTGGCGCCGGAGGAGGGGCCCTTGGAGGCCTTGGCGGACTTCTTGGCGGCGGGCATCAGTGCTTGCGGACCTTCTTCTTGCCGGCCACCGTCTTCTTGGGGCCCTTACGGGTACGGGCGTTGGTGTGGGTGCGCTGGCCGTGGACGGGCAGCCCCTTGCGGTGGCGGACGCCCTGGTAGCTGCCGATCTCCATCTTGCGCTTGATGTCCTGGGCCACGTCCCGGCGCAGGTCGCCTTCGACCTTCAGGTTGGCGTCGATCCACGAGCGCAGACGGGTGACCTCCTCGTCGGTCAGGTCGCGCACCCGGGTGTCGGGGTTGGTGCCGGTGGCCTCGATGGCGCGCCGGGCCAAGGTCGGGCCCATCCCGTAGATGTAGGTGAGCGAGACCTCCAGTCGCTTCTCCCTGGGGATGTCGACACCGGAAATTCGTGCCACGCTCGTCGTCCTTTCCCTGTGGCTCGGCTCTCAGCCCTGGCGCTGCTTGTGCCGGGGGTTCTCGCAGATGACCATGACCACCCCGTGGCGGCGGATCACCTTGCACTTCTCGCACATCGGCTTGACGCTCGGTCGTACCTTCATGACTGGTCCTGTCTCAGATGCTCGTCTCGAATGCCTACTTGTAGCGGTAGGTGATCCGCCCCCGGCTCAGGTCGTAGGGCGTGATCTCCACCTGCACCCTGTCGCCGGGGAGGATCCGGATCCGGTGCATCCGCATCTTGCCGGAACTGTGGGCCAGCACCTTGTGGCCGTTCTCCAACTCGACTCGGAACATGGCGTTGGGGAGCGGTTCGACCACCGTCCCCTCGAGCACGATGGCATCCTCCTTGGGCTTGGGCAGGTGACTCCTCCTGGTCGTTACGTTCTGTTCCCGGGACGACATCTGTGTGAGTGCCGCTTGACCGGGCCCGCCGGTCGCCGGCCAGACGGGAAACTTGCTCGTCGGTGACCGGACCAGGCACGGTCATGACCACCCCGACCCGACGAGCCGACCCCGGAGCATACCGGCTGGCCAGGGCCCCGGCCACCAGGGCGGTCGGGCCGCCCCTCGGAGCCTCAGGGGACGGTCAGGACCTGGGGCCCGTCGGCGGTGACGGCGATGGTGTGCTCGAAATGGGCCGACAGGGCCCCGTCGGCGGTGACCACGCTCCAGCCGTCCTCCAAGAGCCGGGTGGCGGCGCCGCCGACGTTGACCATGGGCTCCACAGCGAAGACCATGCCCGCCTTGAGCGCCGGGCCCGGGTTGCCGGGCCAGTAGTTGGGCACCTGGGGCTCCTCGTGCATGGCCGTGCCGATGGCGTGGCCCACGTACTCCCGCACCACCGAGAACCCGGCCGCCTCGGCCACCTCCTGGACGGCCCGGCCCACCTCGTGCAGGCGGCCGCCGGCCCGCAGGTGCTCGATGCCGGCCCACAGGCTCTTCTCGGTCACCTCGATCAGGCGGGCGGCCAGGGGCGACACGTCGCCGACCCCCATGGTGAAGGCGGCATCCCCGTGGTAGCCCTCGACGATGGCGCCACAGTCGATGGAGAGGATGTCCCCCTCGGCCAGCACGTAGGCACCGGGGATGCCGTGGACGATCATGTCGTTGGGCGAGGTGCAGATGGTGGCGGGAAAACCGCGGTAGTGGAGGAAGTTCGACTTGGCCCCCCGGCGCTCGAGCACCTCCCGGGCCACGGCGTCGAGCTGGGCGGTGGTGACCCCGGGCTTGGCCGCCGCCCTGGTGGCCTCGTGCATCTCGGCCACCACCTGGCCGGCCCGCCGCATCTTGGCGATCTCCCCGCCGTTGCGTCTCACCGATGCCCTCCCCCCCAACGCCGCCGGCGGTCCTCCACGGCCCGGATGATGCGCCGGAAGACGGCTTCGGGGGACCCGACCCCGTTCACCCGGGACAACTGGCGGCGCTTGTCGTAGAAGTCGATGAGGGGAGCGGTCTGCCGCTCGTAGAGATCGAGGCGCCGGCGGATGGCCTCCTCGGTGTCGTCGTCGCGCTGGACCACCTCGCCCCCACAGATGTCGCAGGTCCAGTTCATCCGGGGGGGCGCCGACACCGAGTAGTTGGTGCCGCAGTCGACGCACACCCGCCGGGCGGCCAGGCGCTTCAGGACCTGGTTGGTCGACACCTCGACGTCCACGGTCAGGTCGATGTCGCCCGGGTCGAGCAGGGAGGCCAGCGTCTCGGCTTGATGGATGGTGCGGGGGCATCCGTCGAGGATGAAGCCCCGGGCCCGGGCGTCGGGCTCGGCCAGACGCTCGGCCACCAGCTCCATGATGAGGTCGTCGCCCAGCAGATCGCCCGATTCCATCGTCTCTTTGACCTTGGCCCCCAGCTCCGAGCCGCTCTTCACCGCCCCCCGCAGCATCTCACCGGTGGAGACGTGGGGGACCACGTAGTGGTGCGAGAGTCGCACGCACTGCGTCCCTTTACCGGCCCCCTGCTTGCCGAGGACCACGAGCCTGATACCAGGAACCACGTGGCGCTACTTCAGGAAGCCCTCGTAGTTCCGCATCATGAGCTGGCTGTCGATCTGCTTCATCGTCTCCAGGGAGACGCCTACGGCGATGAGCAGCGTGGTGCCGAAGTAGGGATAGCCGCTTATGTGCCACAGGGCCATGAGCAGCGAGGGCAGCACGGCCACGACAGCCAGATAAGCCCCCCCTGGCACGGTGATGCGGTTGAGGATGCGGGCGAAGTACCGCTCGGTGGGCGGTCCGGGCCTGATCCCCGGGACATAGCCGCCCTGCTTCCTGATGATGTCGGCCTGCTGGTGGGGATCGAAGGCCACATAGACGTAGAAGAAGGTGAAGAGGAAGATGAGCAACCCGTAGGCGACCACGTACACCAGGCTGGTCGGGGTGATGTGGTCGTTCACGAAGTTGCGGAACGCAGTGGAGGGAAGGACGTTGGCCAGGAGCACGGGGATGTAGAGCAGCGAGTTGGCGAAGATGATGGGGATCACCCCCGACTGGTTCACCTTCAGAGGGACATAGGTCGAGGTCCCTCCGTACATCCGCCGTCCCACCACCCGCTTGGCGAAGGTGACGGGGATCCGGCGCTGACCCTGCTCCATGAAGACCACGCAGACCACGAGCACCATGGCCAGGACGGCGATGGTGCCGAACTTGAGACGGCCCCCTTCGGTGAGCACGGCGCCGCCGCCGGCGGGGATGCCGGCCATGACGTTGGCCATGATGATGATGGACATGCCGTTGCCGATCCCGCGCTGAGTGATGTTCTCCCCCAGCCACATGACGAAGGCGGTGCCGGCGGTGAGCGTCAGGACGATGAAGCCGGCCTTCCAGATGGTGAAGTTGGGGATGAGGTCGAGGGTGGTGCTGCCGCCCAGCAGGCTGGAGGCGTCGCTGTGGAACACGTAGACCAGGCCCGAGGACTGGAGCAGGGCCAAGCCGATGGTCAGGTACCGGGTGGTCTGGGTGAGCTTCTTCTGGCCGATGGCCCCCTGGTCGCGCCACTCCTCCAGCTTGGGGATGACCGTGGTCAGCAGCTGGATGATGATCGAGCTGGTGATGTAGGGCATGATCCCCAGCCCGAAGACGGCCATGCGCAGCAACCCGCCGCCGGAGAACAGGTTGAGGAATCCGAGGATCCCCGCCTTCTTGGCCTCCGTCTCCAGGGCTTGGACCTGGGCGATGGAGATGTAGGGGCAGATGAGGTTGGCCCCGAATTCGTAGAGGGCGATGACGAAGACGGTGAAGACGACCTTGTTGCGAAGGTCGGGAACCTTGAAGATGTTCTTCAGGCTCGTGAGCAATGCCGCTCCTCCCCGCCCCCGGCGGGGCGCAGCGACGGGGTCCGGTTCCCCGGGACCCAAAGGCTACCGGTTGGTCAGCGCGTTACCCCGCGCCGGGGGCCGCCCGTGGCCGAAGGGGGCGGGCAGCTGCTCGAAGGTGCCTCCGGCCGCCTCGATGGCGGCCCGAGCCGAAGCCGAGGCGGCATGCGCCTTCACGTCCAGCCGACGGTGCAGCTCGCCGCGTCCGAGCACCTTGACCAGATCCTTCTTGCGCACCAGGCCCTTTTCCTGCAGCAGCTCGGGCGTCACCCTGTCGGTGCCCAGCGACTCCAAGGTGTCGAGGTTGACGGCGGCGTAGGCCACGCGGAAGGGATTGCGGAAGCCCTTCAACTTGGGAACGCGCTGGGCCAGGGGGAGCTGGCCCCCCTCGAAGCCGAGCGGGATGGTGTCGCGCGCCCCTTGGCCCTTGGTCCCCCGGCCGGCCGTCTTGCCCCCCTTGCCGGCGATGCCGCGTCCCACCCGCCGTCGACGCCGGTGCGAGCCGGCCGGTGGGCGCAGATCGTGGATCTTCATCGCTTCGCCCTCCTCTGGGCCCGCACCGTCTCGACACGGCCGCGCTCGGCCGACAGCTCGGAGGCGGTGGCCGCCTCCACCTCCACCAGGTGCGGCACCCGGGCCAGCATGCCCCGGATCTCGGGGCGGTCGGGCAGGACCCGGCTGCGTCCCACCCCCCGCAGCCCCAGGGCCCGCAGGGTGCCCCGGTGCTTGGGCTTGGACCCGATGGAAGAACGGACCTGCGTCACCTTGATGGCCTCGCCGCCGGCGTCGGTCGGGGCGGCGGCGCCTTCGCCTGAGGGGCCCTGTCGGCGGGCCGGGTTCACGATCCCACGTCCCGGAACAGGTCGGCTGCCCGCTGACGCTCCCGATAGGCGCGTAGCACGCCACGGGGGACGAGCTCGTCCACCGGGCGGCCCCGCAGGCGGGCCACGTCCTCGGGACGTCGCAGCTGGCGGAGCCCGGCGATGGTGGCGTGGGCCACGTTGATGCCGTTGGAGGATCCCAGGGACTTGCACAAGATGTCCTGGATCCCGGCCATCTCCAAGATGGCGCGCGCCGCTCCCCCGGCGATGACCCCGGTACCGGGGGCGGCCGGCTTGAGCAGTACCCGCCCTGCTCCGGCCTCGCCGATCACCGGATGGGTGATGGTCGTGCCGGCCAGGGGTACGTCGAACATCTTCTTGCGCGCCTCTTCGATGCCCTTCTGCACGGCCAGGCCGGCTTCCTTGGCCTTTCCGTAGCCCAGTCCCACCCGTCCGTTGCCGTCGCCCACCACCATGAGGGCGGTGAAGGAGAAACGGCGGCCGCCTTGGACCACCTTGGCCACCCGGTTCACCCGGATGGTGCGCTCTTCGA
>JASHZK010000083.1 GCA_030042575.1 Acidimicrobiales bacterium | reverse complement strand
CGGGGACGTTCTCCATGGTGCCGATCTCGGTCAGCATCTTGATGACTTCCTCGTTGGCTCCTCCGTGCCGAGGCCCGTACAGGGCGGCGCAAGCGGCGGCGCAGCACGAGTAGGGATCGGCGTGGGCCGAACCGACGACACGCATGGCCGTCGTCGAGCAGTTCTGCTCGTGATCGGCGTGCAACATGAAGAGGATGTCGAGGGCTCGGGCCAGGGTGGGGTTGGCATCGAAGCGGGGCTCGGCCACCTTCCACATCATCGACAGGAAGTTGGCGCAGAAGTCGAGAGAGTTGTCGGGGTAGACGAAGGGCATGCCCACGCTGAAACGGTGGGCGGCGGCGGCCAGGGTGGGCATCTTGGCCACCAGGCGGGTGATCTGCTTGTCGCGCGAGTCGAGGTCGAAGATGTGCTTGGCGTCCAGATAGAAGGTGGACAGCGCTGCCACCGCCGAGACCAGCATGCCCATGGGATGGGCGTCGTAGTGGAAGCCCTCCAGGAACCGCTTGCGCATGTTCTCGTGGATGTAGGTGTGCATGGTGACTTCGTGGCGCCAGCTGTCGAACTGGGCGGCGGTGGGCAACTCGCCGTTGAGCAGGAGGTAAGCCACCTCGAGATAGGTCGAGCGCTCGGCCAGCTCCTCGATCGGGTAGCCGCGATAGCGCAGGATCCCGTTCTCGCCGTCGACCATGGTGATGGAGCTTTCGCACACGGCCGTCGACACCAGCCCCGGGTCGAAGAACCAGATTCCGGCCAGGAGCTTCTGCCACTCGGCCGCCGATACTCCGCCGTGGACGATCGGGATCTCGAGCTGGTTCCCGGTCCGGTTGTCGATGATGGTGATGCTCTCGGTCACGACGGTCGGATCCTCCTGTCTCGCCTCCCGCGATCCTATGACCGCCCGGGAGTGGTGGTGGTAGTCGTGGTCGTGGTGGTCGTGGGGTTGGTCAGGACCTGCAGCGCTGTCGCGTAGCTCGCCGCGCCCAGTCCTGACGGCGGCGCCACCGTCACCTCCAAGGTGTAGGCGGATCCCGGCACCACGGCGAAGGGGCCGAGCAGGACGGCCCGGGAACGGCCTGTGTCAACGGCCACGGTGGCCGACTCGGGAGGCGGACCTCCACCCGAGGCACCGACGAAGACGGCTCGCACGACGACACCGGGCTCGTCGACATTGCCGTCGTCGGACAGCGCCACGTGCACGCTGATCGAATCGGTGGTCGGAACCTGCGCCGCACCTGAGGCGGGCAGCGGCGCCGGGACCATGTCGACGGCGTCGATGGCCAGCGCTTCATGAGCGAGGAGCGTGGGTGAGTCGACCACGGCGTCGACGAGCTCGGTGAGCGCCAGGGGGCTCCACAGGCGGGGATCACCGATCCAGCGCGAGGCGGCCACCTCGGGTCTCCCGGGAGCCCTGCCCATCGAGCGGCGACACGACGCCCAGGCGGCGTCGGCCCGGTCCAAGGTGCCGGCCGCCGCCTTCAGATCGAGGTAGGCCGTTCCCAGCGACAGCGGTGAGGAGGTTCCCGTGGTACCGCCCAACAGTCCTTGCAGGGCCCGACGGATGCCGGCGGTGGCGGCCGCTCGCCCCGCCATGGCCGACTGGCAACCGGACCCGGCCCCGGCGTCGGGCGCGGGCGACGAGAAACCCTCGAGCTGCCTGGTTTGGGCCGCCGCCTGGGTGGCCAGGGTGTCCAGGGTCGAGAAGAAGACGCCCCGCTCGAGCGATGGGCCGTCGGCCATGAGGGCGTCGAGGGCCTGGCCGGTGCTGTTGGAGTCCGCCGCCACCGACGAGACCAGGGCGGCGTAGCCCCGGTCCACGGCACGCCGATAGGGACCGGAGGCGGGGCCGATGTCCTTCAGGGCCCCGGCGACGAAGCCCACCACCACGGCGGCCGCCACCGCCGGGAGCACGACTCGGACCAACGCCCGTCCCCACCTGCTGCGCCCGTCGCCACGGCGCCTCGTGCGGGCCATCGGAGGGACGTTACCGACGTGGCGGACACCAGGAGGTCTCGGCGCCTTTTGCGGCCGTCGTCAGTCACTTCGGCACCGAGACGACCCGATGACGAGCACCGACCCGCCTTCTCGACACGGTCTGGGAAGATGCTGGGAGGAAGCCGGATTCTCGAGCTGTGGACCTGACGAGACCCCTCTCTTCTCGACTTTCGCCACATCTGCCTATCGTTCCTGGGTCCCCGTGTCCCGAAAGGCCGATATGACCGTCTCTGGCCCGCTCCCCCGAGTCGCAGGCCGCCGCCACATCGTCCCGCACCCGGCGGTCGTGCGCACTGCGGTCGAGAGGCGGCCATGAGCGGGGCATCGCCGGAGGAAGGGTCGACCGCGGAGCTCGTCGGCGACCAGACAAGAGCCCAGTCGCCCGCAACGCTCGACGACTCGGCGGAGAGAGGGCCGGACCAGACCGACCGAGAAGCTCTCGGTACCCAGGCGAACGGTGAGCCCGGTCACCTGGTCTGGGTCGAACGAGTTTGGTGGATGCTGGCGGGATTCCTTCTCATCGACTGGGCGATACGACTCCAGGGATACTCCGTGCCCTTCCCCGGTATCGGCATCGCCGTCCTTCTGATCGGCGCCTTCGGCCTGGCCACCATCGCCGCCGTAGCCACCTACTCGCCCCGGCGCACGCTGCGCCAATGGGACAACGACTGGGGCTGGCTCGTGCTGATCGTCTTCATGATCGCCTACGGATTGTTCGCCTTCGT
>JASHZK010000082.1 GCA_030042575.1 Acidimicrobiales bacterium | reverse complement strand
CAAGCCATCCTGCCCCAGGTGGAGGACATCGCCACCGCCGCCCTGGAGCTCGCTCGCTGCTGATGGCGCTGGGCCGTTCCTCGCTTCGCCTTTCGGCCGCATTCCTCCTCGCCCGCCAGCGACCGTCCTCGCCCATCCCTGCCACCCGATCGGCCAAGTGGCCGGCCCCGGAGCCGTTGTGCCACGGTAATCGTCGGTGGAACGATTGCCCCGGGTGGTCGTGGTGGGCGCCGGCTTCGCCGGCCTGGCCGCTGCCCGGGCCCTGGCCGGTCGACCCATCGACGTCGCCATCGTCGATCAGCACAACTTCCACACCTTCGAGCCGTTGCTCTACGAGGTCGCCACTGCCGGACTGGAGCCCACCGACGTGGCGTACCCCGTCCGGACCATCTTCGGACGTGAACCGAACATCGCTTTTCGCTACGGCAAGGTGGGTGGCATCGACCTCGACGCCCGTTCGGTGTCTCTCGAGGACGGGACACGCCTCGACTACGACTACCTGGTGGTGGCCACCGGCGCCACCGCCGGCTTCTTCGGCATCGAGGGTGCGGCACGCCACACCCGACCGCTGTACACCCTGGCGGACGCCAGGCGGCTCCGGAACCAACTGCTCGGAGTCCTAGAAGAAGCAGACGCTCATCCCGAGCGTTTCGACGGAGGGCCCAGCTTCGTCGTGGTCGGCGGCGGACCGACCGGTGTCGAGATGGCCGGCGCCCTGGTGGAGCTGCTGTCGGTCTCCGTCCGCTCCGACCGGTTGCGCATCGACCCGGCCCGGACCCGGATCGTCCTGCTCGACGTGGCCGACCATCTGCTCACGGCCTTTCGCAGCGCAGCCGGCGGGTACGCGGCGGCCACCTTGCGCCAGCGCGGGGTGGACATCCGCCTGGGCCAGCGGGTCACCGAGGTCACGGCCAACGGCGTGCACCTGGCCGATGGGTCCGTGATCCGTGCCGACGTCGTCGTCTGGGCCGCCGGCATCACCGTGGAGGGGACCCTGGCCGCCTCGCTGCCTGCACCCACCACTGGCGGCGGCCGGGTGGAGGTCGGAGCCGACCTCTCCCTGGCTAGCCATCGCGAGGTCTTCGTGGTCGGCGACGCGGCAGCTGCGCCCCTGGGCCACGGCAAGGAAGGTGTCACGCCTCAGCTGGCTCAAGGGGCGATCCAGAGTGGGCGCCACGCCGGGCAGCAGATCCTCCGCCGGGTGGCCGGACAGCCGGCGACTCCCTTCTCCTACAGGGACAAAGGGATCATGGCCACCATCGGACGGCGGGCGGCGGTGGCCCAGCTCCCCCGGGTTCCCGTCATCGGCGGCACCCTCGGGTGGCTGGCCTGGCTGGGGCTGCATCTGGTGTACCTGATCGGCTTCCGCAACCGGCTGCTCGTCCTGCTCAACTGGTCGTGGCGTTACTTCAACTGGCCTTCGGGCCCGCGTCTGATCGTGGAGGACGTTCCTGCCGTGACCCCGCGCTGACCCCGCGCTGACCCCGCGTCGACCGGGCAGCCCGGCTCCGTCTCTCGCCCAGGGCTGAAAGCCGCACGGGGAGGTTCCTCCATCGGATTGCGTCGAAACCAGGGACTCCGGGCTCAATCCTCCCCTCCGGTCTCTTCGGTGAAGCCCTGGCGGACCGTGTTCTCACTGGTCACCTGGGCGTCGCAGAACTGCAGGAGGTAGTCAGGACCGCCGGCTTTCGATCCAACCCCCGACAGCCGGTTGCCGCCGAAGGGTTGGCGTCCCACCACCGCCCCCGTGATGGCCCTGTTCACGTAGAGGTTCCCGGCCCACAACCGGTCGAGGGCCTGGGCCACCTGGTCGGGCGAACGGGAGAACACCCCGGCGGTCAGGGCGTAGGCGCTGTCGTTGGCCAGTCGCAGGCCGGCAGCGAAGTCCGAGACCCGGAACACGGCCAGCACCGGCCCGAACAGCTCGTCAGCGGCCAGCCACGACTGGGGGTCGACGTCGGTCACCACCGTAGGACCCACGAAGTAGCCGTCCGCCGGGGTATCCGAGCGTCGGAGCACCACAGTGCCCACTTCGCCGGCGCCAGCAATGGCGGACGTGAGCCGTCTCTGGGCCTCTTCGTCGATGACAGGGCCGATCTGGCTCGTGGCGCGGCGCGGAGCTCCGATCACGAGTGACCGAGTGGCCTCCACCACCCGCTCGACCACAGCGTCGTGCACGCGGTCGACGACGATCAGGCGGCTGGCCGCCGAGCACTTCTGGCCGGCGAAGCCAAAAGCCGAGCGAACCACCGCCGGCACCACCTCGTCGAGATCGGCGTCGCTGTCGACCACCACGGCGTTCTTCCCCCCTAGTTCGGCCACCACTCGGGGAATGGCCCGACGGCGGGGGTCACGCCGTCCCGCCGTCTCGATGATGCCGAGGCCCACGTGGCGCGACCCCGTGAAGGCGATCGACGCCACTTCGGGGTGCGCCACCAGGGGCGCCCCCGCCCCTTCGCCGTCCCCGGGGACACAGGACAGGACGCCGTCGGGAATCCCGGCGGCGGCGAGAGCGGAAACCAGCTCGGCGGCCACCGCCGGTGCCTGCTCGGCCGGTTTGAGCACGACGGAGTTACCGGCGACCAGAGCGGCCACCGTCATCCCGGTGGGAATTGCCAGCGGGAAGTTCCAGGGAGCGATGACCGCGCACACGCCCCTCCCGCGGTAACGCAGCTGATTGCGCTCCCCCGGAGGGGATTGCACGCGGCCGGAACGGTCGAGAGCCATCATGGAACGGGCGTAGTACTCGCAGTAGTCGATGGCCTCGCACACGTCGGCGTCGGCGTCGGCCCAGTCCTTGCCCACCTCTCGCACTTCTAGAGCCGCGATCTCGAGACGCCGACTGCGCAGCTCGTGGGCGGCCCGTACCAAGGTGCCGGCCCGTTCGGCCACCGGGCGCCGGCGCCAGCCCTCCGCCGCCTCCACCGCCGCCTCCACCGCCGCCTCCACCTGGGCCGGGCCACACCAGTCAGCCACCGCCACGAGCGAGGTGGGATCAGCCGGGTCGACCGATGCGAAGATCGGCTCGACCGACAGGGTCGACCACCCGGCCGTGGCTCGGATCCGACGCGCCGGGCGAGCGAACTCGTTGTCCACTGCCTCGGCAAAGGCCTCGAACACCTCCCGGCGGTGCCACTGCATCGGTGGCTCGGGTCGGTAGCTGTCCAATGGCGATGTGGCCGAGGCGGCCGCGTCGATGGCCAGAGAGTGCCCGGTCGTGCCGCGCCCGGTCCTGCCGCGCCCGATCGTGCCGCCGATCTCTTCGCCGCGAGGGCCGCCGCGGACCGCACGCCAGCTGCGGCCTATCGGGTGCGCCCGTCGTTGTCGATGTCCTCCTCCCTGTCGGTACTTGGTCGCCGTGCCGTCCATCTCTTCTGCAGTCGGTGGGCGTCCCGAGTGCGGCGGTCGTCCCGGGTGGACCGGGCGTCCCGAGCCGGGCACAGCAAGCAGCTGCTCCAACGGCGCCCCCTCGGCGAAGTAGTCACGCACGAAGCTCTCGTTGGACGTGTTCTCGAGCAAACGACGGACCAAGTAGGCCATGCCCGGGACCAAGTCGCCCATGGGCGTGTACACGCGCAGACGGAAACCGGCCCTTCGCACGGCTTCGTGCACGGGCTCGGCCATGCCGTAGAGCAATTGCAGCTCGTAACCGTTGTCGGGCACTCCGGCCCGCCGGCCGTCGACGACCGCGGCCGCCAGCGAGCGGAGATTGTGCGAAGCGAAGGCGGCGCGCAGGGTGCCGTGGTGGGCGTGGAGGGCCTGGGCGAGCGCCTCGAAGGCGGCGTCGGTGTCGGCCTTGTGCATGTGGACGGGCTCGGGCCAGCCCCGGGCTCGGGCCAGCACGCTCTCGGTGTCCCAGTAGGCACCTTTGACCAGCCGGACGCCGACCAAGGTGGCCCTGCCTTCCGCCCAGCGCGCCAGGGCCTGGAGGTCCTCATCGGCATCGCGCAGATAGGCCTGGACGACGATGCCCCCGTGCAGCCCCTGGAGCTCCGGCAGCTCGAGCAGACGGCGGAACAGCTGATGGGTGAGCGCTTTCTCCTCGTAGTGCTCCATGTCGAACCACACCTGCACGCCCAGCTCGGAGGCGCGCAGCAAGATGGGGTGCAGGATCTTCTCGGCGTCGGCCAGGCCCTGTTCGGCTGTGAGGGGGTGATAGGCCGGCGAGAGAGCCGAGATCTTGACGCTCACGCTCACCCGGGGCACAGGCCCCAGGTCGTCGGTCTCGAGCACCGGTCTTGGCGGCCATCGGGCGGCGGCGGTTCCCAGTGCCTCCACCAGTGCGACCAGGCGGCTGCCGTAGGCGGCCGCTTCGAAGCCGCTGTACGTGTGCTCGCCGAGGAGGTCGACGGTCACCGACGTGCCGCCCTCCCACAGGCGGCCGGCGGTGGCGGCCATCGAGACAGGATCGGTCCCGGCCACGAACTGCCGGGCCATGCGGTCGATCGAGTGCGCCGCCACCGCGGCCACCAGGCGCTGCCCCAAGCGGAAGCGCTCGCCCAGGTCGAGACCGGCCTGGAACCACCAGGGCACGGCTTGGCCGGCGAACTCGGCCTGAAGGTGGTCCACCACCTCCTGGGGCTGCTTCAGCGCCGGGAAGGCATCCACGAAACGAAACAGCCGCGCTCGGAAGTGCGGGTCCTCCATGGCCCGGGCCAGTAGATGGTCGCTCCACCACGAAAGGGCGAACACCCGGGCCACCGGCGAGCCCCCCAGACCGGCGAAGCGGCCGGCCACCTGGGCGATCTCGCGCTCACGATCTGCGTCGACAACCACCACCAGGGACGCTAGCGAGCGAGCCGGACCACGGCGGCGGCTTCACGGTCCGGGTACGCTCGAAGCGATGGCTCGCCACTTCGTCCTGCACAAGTCCGTTGACTCCGACGAGGTGGTGCAGAGCATCGAGCGCATCGACCGTGAGATCGTCCGGCTCTTCGCCCTGGTCGGCGAAGGCGTGGCCGGAGCCACCCATTCCCTGCTGGCCGGTGACCGAGAGGCCGCCCGGACGCTGGCCGACAGCGACGAGGTGATCGATTCGCTGTACCGAGAGGTTGAACAGCTGGCCCAGCGCCAGCTGGCTCAGCGCTCAACCGGTCCCGAGGAACTGCGATATCTCATCGCCGTGCTCCGTATGCTTCCTGAGCTCGAACGCAGCGGGGACTTGGCCGAACATGTCTCGCGCCGGGCGGTACGCGGACTCGGCATCGAGCTCTCGCCCCGCGCCAGAGGGCTGGTCGAGCAGATGGGCGAGGTGGCCTCCGAGATGTGGCGGGCCACCGCCGACGCCTATGTCGACCGCTCTCCTGAGGCCGTAGAGGAGATCGAGTCGCTCGACGACGAGGTCGACGAGCTGCACGTCACTCTCACCGCCGAGATTGCCAGTGGCTCGATGGCGTTGCCGGTGGCCATCGAGGCTGCCCTGGTGGCCCGCTTCTACGAGCGCTTCGGCGACCACGCCGTCAACCTGGCCCGGCGCCTCGCGGCGCTCGCGGGCGACGGGCCGGACCCGGGGGACGTGGGGGCTGACTGACGGCGGTGGGGCCGCCCCGACCCGGAGGACCCGACCCGGAGGAACAGCCGGCCGAGGAGCCCGCTCAGCCGGCCACGAGGAGCTCGGCGATCTGCACGGCG
>JASHZK010000081.1 GCA_030042575.1 Acidimicrobiales bacterium | reverse complement strand
CACGAGCTCGGGGAAATGGAACGGCTTGGCCAGATAGTCGTCTGCTCCCAGCCCCAGGCCCTCGACACGATCACCGGGCGAGCTCGACGCCGTGAGCATGAGCACCATGGCCGGGTTGTCGCCGTCGGCGATCATCCGGCACACGGCGTCACCGTGTACCCCCGGAAGATCGCGGTCCAAGATCACGACGTTGTAGGCATTCACCTCCAACTTGACCACGGCCTCGTCACCGTCATAGGCGACGTCCACGGCCATGCCCTGGTCGCGCAAGCCCTCCACCACGACATCGGCCAGGTGCCGCGAGTCTTCGACGACCAGTACCCTCATCATTCGTTCCTGAGTGCGTCGATCGGCTCCAGGCGGGCGGCCCGGGTGGCCGGGTACACGCCCGACATCAGTCCGATGCCGACCGCCACCACCACCGATCCGACCACGGCGACCGGAGACAGGGACAGGCTGACGTCGGCCCAGTGGGGCAGCACCTCGGCGCCGACCGACCCGATGAGGGCGCCGGCCAGTCCCCCGCTGAGCCCGAGCATCGACGCCTCGGAGAGGAACTGCCTGCGGATGTCCCCGGCCGTGGCTCCCACCGCCTTGCGCAACCCGATCTCCCGCACCCGCTCGGTGACCGCCACCAGCATGATGTTCATCACCCCGATCCCCCCGACGATCAGCGACAGGGCGGCGATGCCGGCCAGAAGCTTGGTCAGCGTCGAGTCCACGGAGGAGGAGGCGGCCACCAACGACTGCTGGGTGGTGATGGTGAAGTCGGCGTCGGCCGGGGTGGAGATGTGGTGCAGGGCGAGCAGCTCGCCGTCGACTTCCTGATAGGCGGCGCCCAGCGCCTGGTTCGAGACCGCCTTCACGTAGATGGTGGACACGGAGCTGCCCGAGCCCAGGACCTGCAGCTGGGCCGTGGAGATCGGCACCAGAGCCATGTCGTCCTCGTCGGTGGAGCCGGAGCTGCCGGCCGTGTCGAGGATGCCGATCACCTGCAAGGGCAGGCCGTTGACGTCGACGGTCGATCCCACCCCGACGTCCAGTTCCTGGGCGGTGGTGGCGCCCAGGACGACGACGTCCGCACCGTCGGCCACCTGGGCGGAGGTGAAGAAGCTCCCGTCGCCGACCGAGCGGCTTCGTACGAACAGGTAGCCGGCGGTGGTGCCGGTGAGGGTGGTGGTCCAGTTCTTGCTCCCCGCCACCAGCTCTTCGGAGCCGCTCACCACCGGCACCGCCCCGGCGACGTCGGGTGCGACGTAGTGAGAAGTCAGCGCCACGGCGTCCTCCACCGACAGGGTGGAGGCCGAGCCGAACCCGAGCTGGACCCCCGAACTGTTGGTGGTGCTGCCGGGCTGGACGATGAGGAGGTTCGAGCCGAGCGACGAGATCTCCGCCGCCACGCTGCTCGAGGCCCCCTCGCCGAAGCCGACGGTCAAGATGACGGCGGCGATCCCGATCAGGATCCCGAGCACGGTCAGTGAGGACCGGAGGCGGTGGCTCGAGAGCGACTGGAAGCCGCTCATCAGGGTGTCGCCCATTCTCATGCCGGAGCTCCGCTCGGCACCGGGTCGCCGACGATGGCGCCGTCGCGCATGCGGACGGTGCGCCCGGCGGTGGCCGCCACCTCGGCTTCGTGGGTGATGACGACGATGGTCCGGCCCTCGCCGTGCAGGTCGAGCAGGAGGTTCATCACTTCGGCCGAGGCCTGCGAGTCGATGTTCCCGGTTGGTTCGTCGGCCAGGATCAGGTTCGGCTCGCTGACCAGGGCGCGGGCGATGGCCACCCGCTGCTGCTGGCCACCGGACAGCTCACCAGGACGGTGGTCGACCCGGTCGGCCAGTCCCACCCGCTCGAGCGCTTCCAGGGCCAGCCGACGACGGTCCGCACGCGAGGTGTCGCTGTAGAGCAGGGGCAGCTCCACGTTGCGCACGGCGTCGAGCGAGGCCAGCAGGTTGAACTGCTGGAACACGAACCCGATGCGCCGGCTGCGGACCTCGGCCAGCTGGCCGTCGTCGAGGGCGGAGACGTCCCGGCCCTCGAGGATGTAGCGGCCGGCGCTGGGCACGTCGAGACAGCCGAGGATGTGCATGAGCGTCGACTTCCCCGACCCCGACGGGCCCATCACGGCCACGAATTCCCCCCGGCCCACCCGCAAGGAGACGCCGCGCAAGGCGTCGACGGCCAAGGCGCCGCTGCGGTAGGTCTTCCAGATCCCCTCGAGCTCGAGGAGAGCAGACCGCCGGGCGGAGGCGTGCTCAGGGGCCATTGCTGATCTGCTGCGAGAACGCTCCGCCGCCGGCGCCGGGAGCGATGATCTTGACAGGGACACCGCCGCCGCCCAACTTGGAGATGAACCCGCCTCCCCCCGGCACGCCGGTGGACAACTTGGCGACATGCATGGCCACCTGGGCGCCGTTTCGCAGCCCGGAGGTGATCTGGGTCTGGGACCCGCCCACCAAGCCGGTGGTGACCGGGGTGAGGACCTGGTGGCCGTCCACCAGCTGCTCCACGTAGGAGGTGGGCCCCGTCTGGATCACCGCCGCTGTGGGCACGACGAGCACGTTGTCGACCTCGTCGGTGACGATGGAGAGGTTGGCGCTCGTCCCCGCGTAGAGACCACTCGGTGATCCGGTCACCGTGATCACCACCGGGAAGCTGGCCACCCCGCTCGACACGGTGGGGACCGTGCTCAACGATGTCACCGTGCCGAACACCACCGGCGCCGCCCCCGAGGACGAGGGCGTGATGGTCGCCTGATCCCCCACCTTGAGCGATCCGGCCGAGCCGGCGCTCACCGAGGCGCTCACCTCGAACTGCTTCAGGTTCTCGATCACCACTTCGGCGGAGCCCGACCCGGCGTCGCCACCCGCGCCCGAGCCGCCGCTCACCGACTGGCCCACGGCCAGGTCGAGGGTGGTGATGGTGCCGCTGATGGGCGCGGTCAGGGTGGCCTCGTCGACGTCGTCTTCCGCCTGGGCGAGGGCGAGCTGATCCGAGGACACCTGGGCCTCGTCGGACTCGACGGTGGAGGAGGACGCACCGGAGCTCTCGTCGCTCGACAGGGTGGCCCGGGCGCCGGCCAGGTCGGCCTCGGCCTCCTGGACGTCGAGCGCCAGGCTCTGGGTGCCGACGGTGGCCAGTGTCTGGCCGGGGGTGACGGCCTGGCCCTCGCGCACGGGGACACTGTCGACCGTCCCGCTCACCTGGAAGTCGACGTCGTCGGAGGTGACCGGCTGCAGGGTCCCGGAGGCGGTGACGGTCTGGTCCACGCTGCCGTAGCCGACGGTCACCGTCACGTACGACGGGCTGGCCGAACCGGTCAGCACGAGCACGACGGCGACACCGGCGGCGGCCGCCACCGCGGCGAGGGCGAGCAACCGCTTGCGCCGGTACCACGGGCGTCGGCGGCGTACCTTCGCCCCGGGCGGCAGAGACGAGTACGGGACGTCCTGCACCGCAGCCACCCGTACCGGCTGGGTGACCAGGTCGGTGCCCCGGGGTCGAAGCTCTTCAGTCATCTTCTCATCCACCTCCTGCGAATGCCGGGCCGCCGAACTGCACGAAACCGACTCCCGTTCCACCGCCGGGCACGGTCGACGTCGGGACCGGTTGGTCCTCCTCGGCCAACACCACTTCCTGACCGGCGGCCAGGCCGGAGACGATCTGCGTCCTGGTGGGGCCGACCACGCCCACATCGATGTGGCGTTTCACCTCATGGCCGTTCACCAGCACCGAAACCGACGAGGTGCGGCCGTTCGTGTGCACGGCGCTGGTGGGCACGGTCAGCACGCCCAGACGGCGCGCCACCACGATGGTCACGTTGGCGTCGGTCCCCGAATAGAGGTGCCCGGGATCGCCTTGGACCGTCACCGCCACCGGGAAGTAGGTGGATCCGTCGGAGGAGGTGGGGACAGCGGTGATGGAGGTGACGACGCCACTGGCCTGTCCGGCCGAGGCCAGGGTGGCGACCGCCGAGTCCCCGTAGCTCATCTCGGCGATGTCGGCCGGGGTGACGTCGCACACCACCTCGTAACCGCCGGTGTCGACGATGGCCACCGCGGCGGAGGACCCCGAGGACCCCGAGGAGCTCGACCCCGCCGCCGACACGGGCGACACCGCCTCCGACAGGCCCGAGCTGACCTGGTCACCGGGGGCGATCGAGACCTGGTAGACGGTGCCCGAGATGGGAGCCGTCAGCGTGGCCGCCGCCAAGTTCTGCTCGGCGGTGTCGAGGTCGCCCTCGTCCTGGTACACCGAGACCTCGTCCTGGTCCACGAGCGCCTGCGGGTTCGAGCTGGCGCTGGGGTTGGTCCCCTCGGTTCCCAGCGAGCCACTGCTGCTGGGGTCACTCGGGTCGCCGTCGCTGGGGTCCCCACTGCTGTTGGGGTTCGAACAGCTCGAGCTCGAAGGGAGCGTGGTTGTGGTCGAGGTGGTGGAGGTCGTCGTCGAGCTCGTCGGTGGCGACTTTCCCCCCGAAGAGCCGCCGGGAGATCCCCCCTCTCCAGACGACCCTGTGCCCTGCGAGCCGGCCCCCGAAGCCGAGCTCGGGGTGTGCGAGCGGCAGGGGTTCGTGGTGGTGGTGGTGGTCGACGTCGTGGTGGTGGACGTGGCCGCCCTCTCGGCGCTGGTCAGCTGGACCTGGGCCACGGCCAGATCGGCCTGCGCCTGCTGCACGGCCACCTCGAGAGTGGTGGTGTCGAGCTCGGCCAACCTCTGCCCGGCGGAGACGTGGTCGCCCACCGCCACCGCCACCGAGGCCACCGTCCCCGACACCGAGAAGTTGGCATCGGCCTGGTTGGTGGCCTCCACCGTCCCGGTCGTCGTCACCTGCTCGGTCACGTCTCCGATCCCTGCCTGCTGCAGGCGGTAGGAGGTGGCGCCGGCGCCCCTGACCATGACCAGGGCCACGGCGACGGCCGCCGCCGCCACGGCGGCGACACCGGCGCGCAGCAGCCAGGTGCGCCTTGCCTTCACCCCGGGGCTCCCGAGAGGGCGAGCGTGGACACCGGTAATTCGACGCGAGCCTGGAAGCCGCCCCGTTCCAGGGCGTGGAGCTCCAGGTGCCCGCCATGCGTCTCGGCGATCGAAGCCACGATGGACAAGCCCAGGCCGAAGCCGTTGTCCGAGTTCGTCCTGTCGGCACCGAGTCGTCGGAAGGGAACGGCGAGATCCGCCACGGTCGCCTCGGCCAGCATCTGCCCGCTGTTCTCCACGACCAGGTAGGCCCGGTCGCCTTCGACGCCCGAGCTGAGGCGGACCCATCCGCCGGGCTCGTTGTGACGCACGGCGTTGTCGATCACGTTCTCCACCATGCGGGTGATCAGCGTCTCGTCGCCGACGACCGGCGCCTCGGCCAGACCCTCCCGGTGGACGGCCAGACCCATGTCGGCGATCGTGCCCGCCCGTTTGCGCAGCGCCGACTCGACCAACGTCTCCAAGGCCAGCGCTTCGTCGTGCAACGGACCGGCCTGGGCTCGAGCCAGGGCCAGGAAACTCTCCATCAGCCGGTCGACCTGGTCGAGCTCCTCTTCGAGGCGTCTGGCCAGCATCACGGTCTGCTCGGGTATGGGCCCCGGCTTGGCCAGCGCCACCTCGAGGCTGGCCCGCATGGTGGCCATCGGCGTGCGTAGCTCGTGGGAGGCGTTGGCCACGAACTGACGCTGTGACTGGAACGATCGCTCGAGGCGGCCGAGCAGTTGGTCGAAGGTATCGCCCAGCTCCTTCAGCTCGTCCTCAGCGCCTTGGAGTCCCAAGCGTTCGTGGAGGTTGGAGGCCGAGATGCGCCGGGCCGTGCCGGTGATGGTGCGCAGGGGCCGTAGCACGCGTCCCGCTGTCAGCCAGCCTAGGGCGATGGAGACGATGGCCATGATGGCCAGGGCCAGAGCAGAGTAGAGCAGCAGCTCGTGCAGGTCGGTGCTGTGCTGCTGGCTGGCGAACACATGCAGCTGGTGGACCACCCCCCCTCGCTTGACCGTCGCCGCTTTGGCCGCTTCGTCGAAGACGGGAGAGGAGCTGGTGGCGACCGAGTCGGCGCCGGGCGGGACGCTCACCACGAACCCCCCTCCCGCCCTGGCCACCGGCCCCGGGCCCAGGCCGGCGATGTGCAGGATGGCGGCGGGCGCCTTGGAGGCGAAGATGTTCCAGTCGCCCGTGGCGCTTCCCCACAACACGGCCAGGATCGCGAGCAGGACGGCACCGGCGACGAGGAAGAGCCCTCCGTAGAGCCACGTGAGCCGGGAGCGGACGGTCTGACCCGGCAGGCGGAGCCGCAGTCGAGACCGCAGTACCCGGTGCAAGTGCTGTGCGCGTGGGCCCATGTCTCCTCGATTCCGGTGGCCGGAGCTGTGGTGAAACCCGTTCGCCACCTCACCGAGTTTGCTTCGGCAACCGGCCCGACCGACGCCGGGCACCGGCCAGGATGCCCGAACCCACCTAACAACGGGCTAACAGCCGCGGCGACGGCTCCCGTGGCCCTCGGGCCGCTGGGCCCCAGCTGCTTTCGGGCCAGGGGACGGCCGCCGATTGGTAACGTGCGGCTCGACGCCGTGGCCGAGACGGGAAGCTCCCGGACGAACCCGCAGGGGCAGCCCGAGGGACGGGTGTCGTCGGTGACCTATGCGAATCGTCATCTCCAGTGCGAGCGGCGCCAACGGTGACGGCTACGGCACCATCCTCGCCTTCGACCTCGAAGGTGACCCGCTGGGGCGCTTCTGTGGAGAGGACGACGTCGTCGATCCCCGCGGCCTGTGCGTCGCTCCGTCAGGGGATCTGCTCCACGCCAACAGCGGTGACGACCGCATCGTCGCCCTCGATGGCGACGGCAGGGTGGTCAGGGCTAGCGCCGTGCTCGATGGTCTCGACCCCGGAGGCGGAACCTTCGGGCCCGACCGCCGCTACTACGTCGGTTCTCGCCGTCTCCGTACGGTCATGGCCCTGCCCGCCGGGCTCGACGGACCGGCCGATGCCGTCTTGGCCCCGGGCGTCGTCCCCTTTCCCCGAGGCTTCGCCTTGAGCGCCGACGGCCATCTCTTCCCGGCCTCCGGCATGGGGCCGTCGGGCGTCGGAGAGGAGACGATCAAGGTCTTCGCCCCCGACGGCACACTCGTCGTGTCGCGACTGGTTGACGACCCGCAGCTCAGCCCGCTCGATCTCACCCTGGCACCCAACGGCAACATCGTCGTCTCCTCGGAATGGCCTTTTGGAGCGGTAGACGCCGCTTCGAGCGTCCGAGAGTACGACAGGGCAGACGGCCACCTGGTCAGGGTCTTCGAGCCAGACAGGGCGGTCGGGTTTCGCAATCCCCGGGGGTTGCGCTTCGGGCCGGACGGCCATCTCTACTGCGTTTCCAGAGATGACGTCGTCTCCTTCGACTTCGACACCGGGACCTGTCTGGGAACCACGGTTCACTTCCCGCGGCTGTTCGGACAGGCGTTGGCATTCCTCGACTGAACCGAGCGCACGAAAAAACAGGCCTACGCCATCAGCGCTGGGCAAAGGCCAGATGCTCGTGCACAGAACGCACGGCGGAGGACCCCTCGCCCACGGCGGCGGCAACTCGCTTGGTGGAACCCGAACGGAGGTCTCCCACGGCGAAGAGCCCCGGACAGCTGGTCTCGAAGGGCAGGGGGCGTCGCCCCATGGCACGCCACCGCTCGTCGAGATCGTCGTCTCGTAGCGCCCGATCGGTGAGCACGAAACCCCGGCTGTCGAGGGCGGCCAGGCCGGAGAGCCACTCCGACTGGGGTTCGGCCCCGATGAAGGAGAAGAGGCCGGCTGTCGCCACCTTCTCCTCGCCTCCGGTCCCCGATAGCACGACACCCTGAAGCGATCCGTCGCCCTGGAGCGCCACCACCTCGGTGTCGGCCCTGATCTCGATGCGGGCGTGGTTCACCAGGCGGTCGACCAGATACCGCGACATCTTGGCGTTGAGATCGGGGCCTCGGATGACCACGGTCACGGGGCTGCCGCTGTCGGCCAGGTACACCGCCGCCTGGCCGGCGGAGTTGCCGCCTCCCACCACCACCACCGGGCCGCCGGCGCACAGGCGGGCCTCCAGGTCGGTGGCGGCGTAGTACAGGCCTCTGTTCTCGAATTGCTCCAGGCCCTCGACCTCCAGGTGCCGATAGCGGGCGCCGCTAGCGGCGATGACGGCCCGGCCGACCACCGCCGTGCCGTCGGACAGCTCGGTCACGAGATGGCCGGACTCCTCCCGCAGTCCCCGGGCCACGCAGGGCACGCTGAGCACGGCGCCGAACTTCTCTGCTTGGACGACTCCCCGCTGGGTGAGGTCCCCGCCTGAGATCCCGGTCGGGAAGCCGAAGTAGTTCTCGATCCGCGAGCTGGTCCCGGCCTGGCCGCCGGGGGCCGTCATCTCCACCCCCAGGGTGTGCAGCCCCTCCGAGGCGCCGTAGACGGCCGCGGCCAGGCCGGCGGGCCCTCCTCCCACGATGATCAGGTCGAAGCACCGGTCGGGGAGACGCCCGATGGTGAGACCGAGATCTTCGGCCAGGACCCCCGGGCTCGGGCGACGCAGCACCGATCCCCTCGAGATGACCACGGGCAAGGCCGAGGGCTCGATGTCGAACTCCCGCAGGATGCCGTCGACCTCGGGATCGGTGTCCGGGTCCAACCACTGGTACGGCACCCGGGTGCGGGCCAGGAACTCCCGGAGCTGCACGGCCTCCGCCGACAAGCGCGTGCCGACCACTCGTATCCCGATGGCGGCGTCGGTGAGCAGGTCTGCACGGCGGGCCATGAAGGTGGAGAGGATCTTGTCGCTGAGCGCCGGCTGGGTGGACAGGACCCGGCGCAGCTCCCCCACCGGGACGACGAGCACCTCACCGGGCTCCACCACCCGGGCCGAGACGAAGACCCGCATTCCCGAGAGGAGGTTCAGCTCCCCCAGGAAGCGTCCGGGACCGTGGCGGATGATGAAGCGCTCCTCGTCGGTGTCGGCGCCCACCACGATGTCGACCACACCGGAGAGCAGGATGTAGAAGTCGTAGGCGGGGTCCCCCTCGTGGTACAGGTACTGGCCGGGCTCGATGGGGCGGCGCCTGTCCCGGGCGTCGAAGAAGGCGATCTCTTGGGCGTCGAAGGTGGGAGGCTCGAAACCGTTGCTCATGGTTCGGCCACCGGTTCCGGCCACATGGGCGGCGTCACGGGAGTCCGCCGGCGTGGCGGGCGAAGGCATGCTCGAGCCGCCCCGACAAGGGGTGGGCGGCACCGGCTCGCAACAGGACCGTGGCCAGCAGACCGAGCAGGGCGAAGGCGGCCGCGCTGAGCATGGCCAGCGCCGTGCGATGGCCCTCGCTCCCATGGACGGTCACCAGGATGGCGGCCACGACGGCGACGCCGACGGCCGAGCCCACCTGACGGGAAGCGGTGAGCACGGCGCTGGCGGCCCCCTCGGCCCGGGCCGCCACCGGCCCACGCGTCCCGGCCAAGGTCGAGGCGACCTGGACCAGGCGGGCCGAGACCCCCAACACGAACAGGGCGGCGAGCAAGCCGACCAGCGTCCCCGACCTGACGCTCAGGGCGGCGGCGACCAGCGCCAGCAGGCCGAGCGACATCCCCGCCGCCAGGGCCCGGCGGGGTCCGAGCGCAGGAACCAGCTTGGAAGCGGGCCCGGCCAGAGAGAAGGCTCCCACGGCCTGAGGGACGAAGCACAACCCGGTGAGCACCGGCCTCAGGTTCCGGCCCTCCTGGAGGTAGAGCGTGACGAGGAGGATGGCCCCGGCGTTGCAGGCACCGAAGGCGAGGAGACATTGGTTGGCGCCGAGGATGGCCCTGTCCTTGAGCAGGTCGAGATCGAGCAGGGGCGCAGCCGTCTTGCGCTCGCGGACGACGAAGGCGACGAGCAGGATCAGCCCGAGGCCCACGGCCACAGCCGGCTGCGTGGGCCGGAGGGTATCGCCGGCGCGCGTCACACCGAGCACGATCAACGCTACGCCGGCCGTGGCCGCCAGCGCTCCGGGGATGTCGAGCCGACCGGCGCGGCGCGGCGCGTCGGCGGGAAGCAGGCGCCACGAGGCCGCCAGCAGCCCTACCCCCACCGGGACGTTGACGAAGAAGACGAGCCGCCAGCTGACCTCGACGAGCAGCCCGCCGATCAGGGCGCCGGCGGCGAAGCCGGCGGAAGCGACGGCGCCGTATATCCCGAGCGCATGGCTTCGCTGTTTCTCGTCCGGCCAACTGATGACGAGCAGGGAGAGCCCGGCCGGGGCGAGCAGGGCGGCGCCGAGCCCCTGCACGGCCCGCGAGGCGATCAACAGCTTGGGCTCGACGGCCAGCCCTCCGGCCATGCTGGCCACGACGAAGAGGCAGAGCCCGATCCGGTACAGCCGGGCCCGGCCGAACACGTCGGCCAGCCTGCCTCCCAGCAGGAGGAAGCCGCCGAAGGTGACGGCGTAGGCGCTCACCAACCACTGCAGCGTCGTCGTGGCCACGTGCAGCCCGTGCTGGATGGACGGCAGGGCCACGTTGACGATCGTGAAGTCGAGCACGACCACGAATTGCGCCATGGCCAAGGTGATGAGCAGCGCCCTACCCCCATTGGGCACCCGGGCGACGGCGCCACGGGGAGCCCCGGGCGGAGCACCGCTGCCGCCGTCAGTGCCAGGCACGTCGTCGCCTCCGCGTCGTTCCCTCGCTGCTGCGCTCGGCCTCTTGCCCTCGCCCCGCAGGTGCCGCCGGGCGGGCGCCGGCCGCCTCACAGTAGGTCATCGGCCCGAACGGCCGACGTCCGGGTGGGCGCCCGGGCCGGTGGACGACGGCGGGACCAACGCCCGCCCCGGCGACCCACGTCGACCTGGCCCCGGCCGCCGGCCAATAGATTGGCCCTGTGAGGACGGCGCCGTGAGACAGAGCATCCGTCTCGGCAGCTTCGCCGGGATCGTCATCGGCGTGAACTGGAGCGTGCTCGTGATCCTGGCTCTCTTCGCCTGGGAGCTGGCCGACTACGTGCTGCCCAGCCAGTCGGGCTCACCGAGTGGGGCCGACTGGGTGGCCGGGGTCATCGGCGCCGTGGTCCTGCTCCTCTCCCTGCTGGCCCACGAGATCTCCCACGCCGTGGTGGCCCGGCACCACGGCGTGGTGGTCCAATCGATCACACTGTTCCTCTTCGGCGGCGTCACCCAGCTCGAGGGCGAAGCGCACGACGCCGGCGCCGACTTTCGCATCGCCGCCGTGGGGCCGGCCACGAGCATCGCGCTGGCGGGGGTGTTCGGCGCCCTGCAAGCCGTTGTCGCCAGTGCCGGCGGCCACGGGCTGGTGGAGAACGTGCTGTCGTGGCTGTGGAAGATCAACCTCCTCCTGGCCGCCTTCAACCTCATCCCGGCCGCTCCTCTCGACGGCGGGCGCATCCTGCGGGCCGGACTGTGGACCCGATCACACGACCGGTCACGCGCTTCGGTGGCGGCGGCCCGGGCTGGCCGTGTCTTCGCCGTCGTCCTCATCGGCCTGGGAATCGTCGGTCTCGCCTACGACGGTCTCATCGGCGCCTGGCCCGCCTTCATCGGCCTCTTCCTGTACTCGGCGGCCCGCGGCGAGGAGCAGTACGCCTTGATCCGCGGCAGCCTGGCCAACATCAGCGTCGGACAGGTCATGACCCCGAAACCCCCGGCCGTCCCCAGCCGGACCACGGTGTCCGACCTCGTCATGCACTACCTGTGGCAGTACCACGGGGAGGCCATCGCCGTCACCGACGACCGCGGCTACCTGGCGGGAACGGTGACGGCCCAGGCGGTCCGGGCCGTCCCGGTGGAGCGCCGGGCCACCACCACCCTGGCCCAGCTGGTCGTCCCGTTGGCCGACACGCCCGTGGCGCGCGCCGACGAGCCCATCAGCTCACTGCTCGAGCGCTTCGTGGCCAAGAGCGGGAACCCGGTGCTGGTCCTCGACACCCACAACCAGCTGGTGGGCATCGTCACCGGTGCCGACGTACAGCGGGCCGCCCTGTGGACCATGGGCCGCCCTCAAGGCGTCCGGCGCTGACCGCCGGGCCCGATCCCGGGGACGGCGGAGTCGTGGGGCGCCACCGGCTCCGGGCTCGTCGGCTCCCGATAGACGTAACGGCCGCCGCGCAGCCAGGAGGCGGCGGCGGCGACCAGGCAGG
>JASHZK010000080.1 GCA_030042575.1 Acidimicrobiales bacterium | reverse complement strand
CGCGCCTCAGGCCCGTGGTTCCGTGGCCCCCGGGTTCAGGGACGGTCGAGGCCGGCCCCGTAGGCGGCCGACAGACCGAGGACCGTTTGCACGTAGGCAGCCGAGTGGTTGTAGGCGAAGACGGCGGCGGCGACGTCTGCGTCGCCGGCTGCTCCGTTGGCGCACAGCAGACGGGAAGCGGCATAGACGGCGTCGACCGGGTCGTAGGGCGAGGGCGGTGCGGCCCCGCCCGGGGGAACGGGTAGGTCGTACTCGGTGAAGGTGGCCGGCTCGAATTGCATCGGCCCTTCGGCCCCGGCCCAGTTGGCACCGGCGTGCACACCGGGCAGAGAAGAGGTCCCGTTGGAGGACTCCACGGTGCCGATGGCGGCCAGCACCGTCCACGACAGGCCCGGACAGGTGGCGGCCGCCCGGCGGTAGAGGGCGAGCATTCGTGGCGGTACGGCGTCTGCGCTCGCCGTGGAGGAGCCCGGGAGCTCGGTCACGGCGGCCCACAGTCCCACGACGGCGAAGGTGCCGGCGACCACCGTGACCACGACGGCCATGGCCGCCAGCGCCAGCACCCGTGCAGCGGACATGGGCTTCTCCCACTTCGGGCGCCGGGCGCGGTGCCGGTGCCCCGGCGTGGTCCGTACGACGTGAGCCGCGGCTCAGAAACGATCGACAGGAGTGAGCGCAGGCTCAGGGACCCGTGAACGGGGGAAGGGAGCGAAGCAGTGGACCACGGTGGGGCCACTCGGTCAAGGGCGGAGGCCTCGGGCTGCTTTGCGCTCGCCGATCGCCAACCCCCCTCGGAAAAATTGCAGTAAAGCCAGCAAAAAGCAGCCAAGGTGTACAACTTTGGAAGATACATCAGGCCTCGGGATGCAGCCCCGCCCCGTCGGCACCGGACAGACGCTCGCCGAAGAACGCCAGGATGCGGCCCCAGGCGTCCTCGGCGTCGTCCGGGCTGTACTCCAGAGGTAAGAGCCGGCCCGTGACCCGGGGCAGCAATCCGGGGTGCGGGTTCATGAATCCGTGGGTGGCCCCCTCGTACTCCTTGACGTCGTGAGGCACGCCCAGGGCTTCGAGGGCGTCGCGGAGCCGGGCGGGGTGGCCCCGCAACGATCGATCGCGGCCGGCGAAGCTGGCCACCACCGGGCAGATGCCCGCCAGCTTGTTCTCGGCGTGCGACGGCACCGTCCCGTAGTTGGGCGCCGCCGCCCCGTAACCACCGTGCGGGGCGCAGGCCAGGACCAGACCTCCTCCCAAGCAGAAGCCGACGATCCCCACCGCGCCCGTGCTCTCGTCGTGGTCGGCCAGCCAGAGACGGGCGGCTTCGAGATCGTCCAGGGCGCGACCGTTGCCCCGGGTCATGGCCACCACGGTGGCGGCCACACACAACGGCTTGAAGCCCCAGGCGAAGAGATCGGGGGCGAGCGCCAGGTAGCCGGCTTCGGCCAGCCGGTCGGCGTGGCCCCGCATCTCGGCGGTGAGCCCGAAGGCTTCGTGGACCACGAGCACGGCCGGCCAGGGACCTGCGCCCTGCGGGCGAGCGGCGTAGCCGGGGAGCGGACCCCGGCGAGCGGCGATGGTGACCTCGGATATGGGCCGATGATGGCACGGTCCATTGCTCGCCCGCCCGAGCGCGGGTGGCCCGATCAGGCTCGAGCTCAGCGCTCGTTGTGAGCAGTGGGGTGAAGAATCTCACGGAGAGTGCCGATAGCTGGAGCGGGGGGAGGGCGCGAGGTGTCGCAGTGGTCGCAGGGCTCCGCACGACGACAGCCATGAAGGGGGGCTGGCAGCTAAGGGCCTACTCGGCGCGCCGCCAGGCCGATGGGCACGGGGGCAACGAGATCGTCCACCTGGCCAGCGGGCTGCTCGGCCAGGCTCTGGCCAGCGACGACGCCGAAAGGGGCGGCCTGCGGGCCGACGACGTGCTGGCCACGGACGACGTGGCCTTGCTGCTCTTGGGCGGGCCCCACGCCTGGGCCGCCGCCCGCCACGCCGTGGTGCAGCGCTACGGGCGGGTGGGAGCGCTGTTGGTGGTGGGCTACGAGGGCCGCTGGCGCGCCGCGCATGGCGAAGGGGGAAGAGCCAATCCCCCCGAGCTCGAGCAGCTGCTCGACCAGTTCTTCGACATCGACGCCAGCGAGTTGCAGACGCTCTTGGCTCGCTTGGAACAGTCCGACGGCGTCGACCCCGACGACGAAGGGGCCGAGGCCCGGCGCCGTTTGCACGCCACCTTCGCGGTGGCGGCGCGCGACGGCACCGATGCCGCCCACCGCGCCTACATGGAAGCACTCGACCGGGTCATGCGACTGGCCGCCCCCCGCCTCGCCGGCTGAGAGGAATCGCCGAATAGCATTTTGCCGTGCTCGACTACCACCTCCACCTGTGGCCGCACGGTGAGCGTGACCGCCGCCCCACTGTGGAACAGCTGTCCTCCTACTGCGAGCAGGCGGTGGCCGCCGGGGTCAGCGAGATCGCCGTCACCGAGCACCTGTTCCGCTTCGTGCAGGCCGACCGGCTCCTGCGTGGCTTCTGGGAGGACGAGCCCGACCGCGCTCTGGCCCACTCCATGGCTCGCTACTGGGAAGCGCACGCCCATGCCGACCTCGACGCCTATGTCGAGTGCGCCCTGGCGGCCAAGGCCGCCGGGCTCCCCGTGGTGCTGGGCCTCGAAGTCGACTATTACCGCGGCCGCATGGAGGAGGTGGCCCGGCTCCTCGACGGCTATCCCTTCGACGTGCTCTTGGGGTCGGTGCACTGGCTCGGCACGTGGCGCTTCGACGACCTGAGCGACGAGGTGTCCATGGCCCAGTGGCCCGTGCGTTCCACCGACGCCGCCTGGGACCAGTACACGACCGCCATCGAGGAGTTGGCCGCCTCCGGCACCTGCGACGTGTTGGCCCATCCCGACCTGGTCAAGGTGACCGGGCGCCGGCCGGCTGCCCCCGAGGAGTGGTGGGACCGTCTGGCCGAGGCGGCGGCTTCGTCGGGGATGGCGGCCGAGGTGTCCTCGGCCGGATGGCGCAAGCCGGTGGCCGCCGCCTATCCCGACCCCGGGCTCCTCGAGCGCTTGGCCCGCCGGGGCGTGGCCTTCACCACTGCCTCCGACGCCCATGGCCTGCCCGACGTGGCCCACCGGGTCCACGACCTGGCGGCCCTGTTGCACACCGCCGGGGTAACCGAGCTGCAGGCCTATCGCCGCCGGGTCCCGCACACCGTGCCCATCACCGTCGAGGTCTCCCGGCCGTGAGAGAGACAGAGCTGTCCCGGCCGTGAACAGCCCCGCCTCGCTGGCCGCCCGTCACACCGCTCTCGACCCCGCCGAGCTCGAGCACCTCCAGCGCCTGATGGTGTCCTGGGGGGTCCTGGCCGACCTGTCCTTCTCCGACCTCCTCCTGGTGGCCCCGGCCGAGCGAGTGGGGCCCGACGAGAAGTTGGTGGTGCTGGGCCAAGCCCGCCCCACCACCGGCGCCACCCTGTTGCGCCTGGACCTGGTGGGCGCGCTCGAGGCGGCGGCCGACTGGCCCTGGGCGGTCCAGGCCCTGGAGTCAGGCCGTGTCGTCACCGGCGTGGCCACCATGCCCATGCCCGTCGCCGTGGGCCCGGTGCCGGCGGAGTTGGTGACGGTGTCGGACACCGGAGAAGTGCCCGCCGTGCCCGAGACGGCCCGCCTCGAATGTGTGCCCGTGCGCTTTGCCGACGAGGCCATAGGGGTGATGGTGCGGGTGGGGGCGCTGGAGGGGCGTCGGCGCACGGGTCGCCTCGAGCGGGTCTACCGCGACCTCTACCAGCGTCTGGTGGCCATGATGGTGAGCGGCGACTACCCCTTCGCCGGTGAGGAGTTCACCACCGAGGACGCTCCCCGGGTGGGTGACGGCCTGCTGGTCGCCGACTCCGAGGGCCGCTTCGTCTTCGCCTCACCCAACGCCATGAGCGCCTTGCACCGCATGGGCCTGTCCGACACCGTGGAGGGCTCGACCGTGGCCGACCTGGGGGTGGAGTCGGCCGCCGTGGAACGGGCCATCAGCACGGCGGCGCCGGTGATCGAGGAGGTCGAGCGGCGACCCGACGTCATCGTGCTCTTCCACTGCACGCCGCTGTTGGCCGACGACGCCGTCACCGGGGTCATGGTCCTGCTGCGCGACGTCACCGACCTACGGCGCCTCGACCGGCTCCTGTTGTCCAAGGACGCCGCCATCCGCGAGGTGCACCATCGGGTGAAGAACAACCTGCAGACCATCTCGTCGCTGCTGCGGCTCCAGGCCCGGCGCCTGGAGGCAGGCAAGGGACGAGAGGCCCTCCGCGAGGCCGAGCGCCGGGTGCGGTCGATCGCACTGGTCCACGAGATCCTGTCGCGCCAACCGGGCGACGAGGTCCCCTTCGCCGACATCGTCACCTCGCTCGTTCGCATGGCCGAGGACTCGGCGGTGTCGGGAAGTGAGATGGAGATCGCCGTAACCGGCAACCTGGGCGACGTTCCCGCCGACGTGGCCACACCGTTGGCCCTGGTGCTGGCCGAGCTGCTCCAGAACGCCACCGAGCACGCCTTCGGCCCCGGTGCCGACCAGGCGGATTTCGACCAGCTGCAGACGACCACCGGTCACGTGTGGATCTCCCTGGCCAACGACGGCTACGGGCTCACCATCGAGGTGCGCGACGACGGCTGCGGGCTCCCCGCCGGATTCGACATCGAGAGCACCACCAGCCTG
>JASHZK010000079.1 GCA_030042575.1 Acidimicrobiales bacterium | reverse complement strand
GGCCCCGGTGGGGAGCCCGAGATCGGCGTGGTGTGGCCAGGGCGGGCCGCCTTTCCCGATTTCACCGATCCCGCCGCCCGACGGTGGTGGGCCGAGCAGTACCGCATGCTCGTGGGCAGCGGCGTGGGCGGGGTCTGGCACGACATGAACGAGCCCACGTCCATCTCGCTGTTCGGTGACCCGACCCTGCCCCTGGCCACGCGCCACCACTTCGAGGGTCGCGGCGCCGACCACGCCGAAGCCCACAACGTCTATGGCCTGCTCATGAACGGGGCCGGTTACTCGGGACTCGAGCGGGCGCGGCCGGGGAGCCGGCCCTTCGTGCTTTCTCGCTCGGGCTGGGCCGGCAACCAGCGCTGGGCCTGGAACTGGACCGGTGACGTCGAGACGAGCTGGGAGGGCCTGCGTCAGCAGGTGGCCACCGTGGTCGGGCTCGGGCTCTCGGGCATCGCCTTCGCCGGCTCCGACATCGGCGGCTTCAGCGGCGTCCCCGACCCCGAGCTCTACCTGCGGTGGCTGCAGCTGTCGGTGTTCTTCGGGCTGTGTCGGACCCACAGCGTCGTCGGCGCCCCATCCCGCGAGCCGTGGCGCTTCCCCGAGCCTTATCGAGGTGTCGTCGCCTCCTGGATCCGATTGCGCTACCGGCTGCTCCCTTATCTCTACTCATTGGCGCGCCAGGCCCACGAGGAGGGGGCCCCGCTGGTCCGTCCCCGATGGTGGCCGGCGCCCGGTCGTCCTCCGGCGACGGACCCGAGCAGCGAGTGGGAGGACGCCGACGACACCTTCCTCGTGGGTGACGCCCTTCTGGTGGCGCCGGTCACCGCCCCCGGGGCCACCACCCGCCTGGTGCGGCTGCCCTCCGGGCCGTGGCGGACATGGTGGGGCCACGACCGCGGCGGCTCCGTCGCCGGCGGCGTCGAGGCCCAGGCGCCCATCGGGCGCATACCGGTGTTCGCCCGCGGCGGCACCATTCTCCCCCTCGACGACGGATGGGCCGAGCCCGACGGCCCCTGTGCCCTGGAGGGCGATGCCAGCTTGGGCTCGTCCTCCGGAGCACTGGGCCCGGTGGACGCCGACCACGCCCCGCGCCTGCTCGCCTTCCACTGCTGGCCGGAGAACGGCGCGGCCAGCGGTTGGGCCGTCGACGACGCCGGCGACGGCGACGGTCCGGTGCGCCGCGACCGGCTCGTGCTCTCGGGCGCCCACACGGGAGGAAGCGCCGTCCTGCGCTGGGAGCGCCGTGGCGATTTCCCCGCGCCTGGCCGGGTGCGGGTGGTGGTCCACGGGTTCACATTGGGATCGGCCGCCGCCGACGGTGCCGTGCTCTCCGTGCAGGGAGCAAGCCTCGAATGTGCGCCCTTCGACGAATTGCGGCTGGAGGGCCTGAATCCGGCGTGAGCCGCCGGCCGGTCAGGCCGTGGCCGGGGCCAGGGCGGTCACGGCGGCATCGACGCTCGGGTAGAGGTGGTCGGTGCCGATGCGCTCCAGGAGCCCGCTGCGGGTGAGGTTCTCTCTCAGGTGCCCCCCGGCCCGGGCCAGGCCCACGGTGACATGTTTGTGACCGAGCTCGTCGAGCACGTGGGCCAGGACCCGGCTCCCGGTGAAGTCGAGGTCGTTCATGCCGGCCACGTCGAGCACCAGAGCGTGGGGGGCCCCGTGCTCGCTCAGGGCCCTGTCCAGCTGGGTGCGGAAGTGCACCACGTTGGCGTAGTAGAGGGGGCTGGCGAACAGCAGGACGAGCACACCGGGCACCTCGGTCGAGTCGCCCAGCGACAACGGCTGCCAGCTGGTGGTCCCGGGGATGCGGCCCATGCGGTGGACGGTGGGCCGGGCGCTGAGGCGGGCCCGGTCCAAGATGGCCAGCAACACCGCCACGGCGATGCCCTGTTCCACGCCCACCAGGGCCACCACCAGCAGCGTGATCAGGGCCAGGCCGAATTCGAACAGGTCGAAATGCAAAACCGCGCCCAGGTCGCGTACGTGGAAGATGCGGGAGGCGATGTAGACGAGCACCGCGCCCAAGGTGGCCACGGGCACGTCCTTGAGCACGCCCGCCTCCGGGATGAGCACCACGACCACGACGGCTGCCCCCAGGGCGGCCCACGGTGTGCGCCCACCGGCATTGGCCACCGCAGCGGTACGGGCCGGACTGGCGTCGACGGCGAAGGAACCGCTGACTCCGGCCAGGATGCTCCCGGCACCGACGCCGACGAAGTCCCGTCCCACGTCCACCTGGTAGTCGCCCAGGTCGGCGAAGGCCCGGGAAGTGGCGGCCGACTGGCTGATGACCACCAGGGCCACCACCGCCGACACGGGGAAGACCTGGGTGAAGGCGTGCCACGACACGTCGTGGAGACCGAAGTTCGGCGCGCCGTGGGACAGTGGACCGAGCACGGCCACCCCGTGGCGGGCCAGATCGGCCCCGGCCACCACCAGGGTCGAGCCGATGAGACCGATCAGGGCTCCGGGGACTCGGCGGTCGAGGCGCTCGGCGGCCACCACCACCGCCAGCACCACGACGGCGATGCCGATGGTCCAGCCGTTGGCCTGGCCCAGGTGCGAGAACACGGTGCTGAGCCGGTGCACGGTGCTCCCGCTCACCGAGGGGAGACCGAGGACGTCGGGCAACTGGTGGACCACGATGATCACCGCCACTCCGGCCAGGAATCCGGTGATGATGGGGGTGGACAAGAACTCGGCGATCCATCCCATGCGCAGCAGGCCGACCAGCGCCACCAGCACGCCCACGGTCACGGCCAACAGCCCGGCGAGGGCGACGTAGCGCGGTGAGTCGGTAGGCGCCAGCCGGACCAGAGCCACGGCGAACAGAGGGGCGATGGTGGAGTCGGCCCCTACCGACATCTGTGGGTTGGAGCCGAGAAGGGCGAAGGCGACGCTGCCGGCCACGAAGGCGTACAGGCCGGAGACGGGTGGCATCCCGGCCAGACGCGAAGTGGCGAGTTGTTCGGGAACGGCGATGACCAGCAGGGCCAGCGCCGCCAGCCCCTCCGTGGCGGGTCTGGTCACCTTGAAACGACTCCGCATGCTGGCCGTCACCGAGCCGAGCAGCGCCGAACGCGCCCGGGCGGCCGTGGGCCGCTCGCTCACCGTCTCTCCCTCCGTCCGAGCGGCGTCCCGCCGGCCCGAGTGGGCCAGTGTCGCGCACGGGGCCGCGCCCAGGAAGGTTCAGGCGTCGGGCTCGAGCCAGTGGCGGGTGGTCGCCAGCACCTCCACCTCGGGGTGCGACCACACGAAGCGTTCGACTTGGTCCAGGACCTCTTCCACCCGGCCGGCGCTCGAAGCCACGAAGGCGAAGCCGATACCGGCGTGCTGCCAGCGGTCGTGGTGGGCCACCTCCGAAGCCGACACCCCGAAGCGGTGACGGGCGCTGTCGACGAGGTGGCGGACCACCGCCCGTTTGTCCTTGAGCGATCCACTGGCCCCGATGTGCAGCTCGATCTCCAGGGCGGCCACGTACACGCGGCGTCGAGTGTACCGACGCGCTGCTCGCATCCCCTGTCGTCGGCGGGGGCCGCTGCTACCGTCGGCGTGATGCCGGTCTGGCTCACCGATGTCGAGTATCGAGTCCTCGGGGCCGCTTGCGATCGTCTGATCCCACCCGACGAAGACGGCCCCGGCGCCG
>JASHZK010000078.1 GCA_030042575.1 Acidimicrobiales bacterium | reverse complement strand
GGTGACCGAGAACTGTTGCTACTTCCCCCCGCTGCAACGCATGCGGGAACTGGTGGCCGACGGCGCCATCGGCACCCCCACCACCATCCGGATCAAGACCGTGGTGGGCGAGACCGAGTCGGAGTTCCAGGCCAACCAGAACCCCGAAGGCTATTTCTGGCGCTTCGACGCCCGCAGCCCCGGAGGCCACCTCTTCGACGACGTCATGCACAAGTACGCCATGGCCTTGTGGCTCGTGGGACAGAAGGTCACCCGGGTCCACGCCGTGGTACGGAAGGGCCGGCTCTTCTTCGAAGCCCCCATGACGGCGCTCCTCGAGTACGAGCGGGAGGACCTTCTCGGCTCGATGGAGGTAGCCCACGCTCCGGGCATGTTCATAGAGAGCGACTGGTACGGAGCGGACGAGTTCTTCGAGATCCAGGGCACCGACGGCCTCATCTGGGTCACCCGCCTGTCCGGGCGCCTGCACCAGTTGGCACCGCTCGTGATGGTGAGCGGACGAGAGCGCACCGAGATGCGCGACCTCGACGACCGCTACGAGGAGAGCTTTCGGCGATCGGCGTCGGGCTTCATCGACGGGCTGATCTCCGGCTCGGCTGTCGACTTGGTGCCGCAGACGGCACTGGAGTCGCTGCAGCTGGCCTTCGCCGTGTACCAGGCCTCGGCCGAGGGCCACTGGGTGGACCCGTCCACCATCGAGGGCACCGTGTCCCCTCCGTGGTGGCCCAAGACCCCCGAGGAGCTCATCGAGGACGTGGTGGCCCTGGGACTGCTGCCCCCGGACGTCTCGGCCGAGCAGGCGGCGTCCACCTTGACCAGCACCGAACCGGCCCAACACTGAGCGGCGGCGGCTCCGGCTCAGAGCTGCTCGGGAAGGTCCTCTCCGTCGAAGGGCCCCACCACCGACAAGGTGCGCACCTCGCTCCCCAGCTTGGCCGCCACCTGGCCCACGTCCTCCACGGTCACGGACTCCACCTTGTCGAGTAGCTCGTCGACGGCGATGACGCGTCCGTGCAGGAGCTGACTGGAGCCGATCCGGCTCATGCGGGCTCCCGAATCCTCCAGTGACAGCAGCGTCTCCGCCCGCATGTGCCCCTTGGCCACGGCCAGCTCCCGCTCGCTGACCCCCCGCTCCCCCAGTCGGTCGAGCTCGGCTCGCACCAGGTCCAGGACCTCGGTCACGTGCTCGGGAGCCGTGCCCAGGCTCACCGTGAGCGCCCCCACCTCGTGGTAGTGGCAGCGCTCGGACCACACCGAGTAGGCCAGGCCCCGCCGTTCCCGGATCTCCTGGAACAGCCGGCTGGACATCCCGCCACCGAGGGCGTGGTTGAGCACCGCCAGGGCCCAGCGCTGCTCGTCGTGACGGCCGGCAGTACGCATCCCCACCACGACGTGCGCCTGCTCGGTGGGACGACGGGTGACCACCTTCGGGTCGGGGGGGGCGTCGGGCGGAGTGCGCGTCGGCGGTCGGCCACCGGCGCGCGAGGCGAAACGCCGCTCCACCTCCTGGCCCAGCCAGTCGTGGTCGACGTCCCCGGCGGCTGCCACCACCATGTTGGCCGTGCGGTAGTGATGATCAAAGAAGCGGCGAATCTCGTCGGCCCCGAGGGCGGCCACGCTGCTGCGCACGCCGAGGACCTCGCGTCCGAGCGGATGGGACCGGAACATGGCCTCGCTGCACTGCTCGGCAGCCAGGTCGGCGGGCTCGTCGGCGTGCATGAGGATCTCGTCCAAGATGACCTGGCGCTCGGCATCGACGTCGGAGGGGGCCAGAGCCGGATCCGTCATGATCGCCCCGAGCACGTCCAGACCCAGAGGCAGGTCCTGGGAGAGCAACCGGATGTAGAAGGCGGTGTACTCCTTGGTGGTGTAGGCGTTCATGTCGCCTCCCACCTCGTCCACCGCCTCGGCGATCTCCGCCGCCTTCCAGGTGGGAGTGCCTTTGAAGAGCAGGTGCTCCAGGAAATGCGAGGCCCCGGCCAGCTCGTCGTCCTCGTCGCGGCTGCCGGTGCCCACCCACACGCCGACGGCGGCCGACCGCACGTCGGCCATGGTCTCGGTGACCAGGCGAGCCCCGCAGTCGAGCTCCTGGGAGCGGATCACGCCGGTGAGGCGGCGGGTCTACGCGGTGCTCTTCTCATCGGCGACGGGGCCGACGCGAGCGGCGATCGCCCGTCGGACGGTCCCTCCCGGTGCCCCGGACGGGACCGGGGCCCAGGTTACCGAACTCGTTGGCCAGCTCGGCCTCGAAGGAGGCCTCGAAAGAGGCCGCCGAGCCGCCGCGTCCAGGGCCCCCCGTGTGGCGGGTCGATCGCTCGCCGTCGGAGCTGCCGCCCGACAGGGCGGGCGAGGGCCCGTGGCCCCCGACGCCAGCGGCGGGGGCGAGCTCGCCCACCAGCGACAGCGACACTTTGCCCTGAGGGTCGATGTCGTCGACCCGAACCTCGAGCTCCTGACCCAGGGCCAGCACGTCCTCGACGTGGTCGACCCGCTTGCCACCTCCCAGCTTGGAGATGTGCAAGAGACCGTCTCGTCCGGGGAGGATGTTCACGAAAGCCCCGAACTTCGTGATGTTGACCACCTTTCCCGAGTAGGTGGCTCCCACCTCGGCGTCGGGGGGCTCGACGATCATGTCGATGCGGCGCTTGGCCTCGGAGACGGCTCCCCCGTCCTTGGCCCCGATGGTGACCAAGCCGTAGAGGCCGTCGTCCTCGACGGTGATGTCGGTGCCGGTCTCGGCCTGCAGGGTGTTGATGACCTTGCCCTTGGGACCGATGACCTCGCCGATGCGGTCGACGGGGATCTGGAACGAGACGATCTTCGGTGCGTGTTCGTTGACCTCGGGACGGGGCTCGTCGATGGCCCTGCGCATGACCTCGAGGATCTCGAGCCGAGCCTGCTTGGCTTGCTGCAAGGCCTTGGCCAGGACCTCGGCCGGCAATCCGTCGATCTTCGTGTCGAGTTGCAGGGCGGTCACGGCGTCGGCCGTGCCTGCCACCTTGAAGTCCATGTCCCCGAAGGCGTCCTCTGCCCCGAGGATGTCGGTCAAAGTGACGTAGCTGCCCTCGTCGTAGACCAATCCCATGGCGATTCCGGCCACCGGCGCCTTGATGGGCACACCGGCGTCCATGAGCGACAACGTCGATCCGCACACCGAGGCCATGGAGGTCGAGCCGTTGGAGGACAGCACCTCCGAAACCAGGCGCAAGGTGTAGGGAAATTCCTCCTCGCTGGGAATCACCGGCAACAGCGCCCGCTCGGCCAGGAGGCCGTGACCGATCTCCCGACGCTTGGGACCGCGCATGAAGCCGGTCTCCCCCGTCGAGTAAGGCGGAAAATTGTAGTGGTGCATGTAACGCTTGGTCTCGTCCGGTGTGATGGTGTCGAGCAGCTGTTTCATGCGGGGCA
>JASHZK010000077.1 GCA_030042575.1 Acidimicrobiales bacterium | reverse complement strand
GTCCCCCCGAGCTCCTACGTGTGGCAGTGCCCAGGTGGCGGCAGGTCGAGGGCCGGATTGCGGTCGAAGAAACCGGTGGGCACGAGGAGGAAACCGGCGTACTCGACCGGCATCACGGGCCAGTCCTCGGGCCGGGGGATGTGGGTGACCCCGAACGTGTACCAGAGCACCAGGTCCTCGTCGACGATGGCGCGGTTTTTCGACGTCCACTCGGGCAGGCCGTCTCCGCCCCGGTGTTGGTTCGGGTATTCACCTGCCGCCCGCCGTTCCCCGGGGTCGTAGGGCGTGACCCACAGGTTCTTGGTGGCGAATGCGGCCCGGCGGCCCACGCTCGAGTGGGCGGAGGCCAACAGCGTGGGGGTGGGCCCGGGAAGAAGCTTGTAGGCGGTAGGTCGGCCCAGGCGATTCTTGGCCGTCGAGCTCACCACCTTCCAGTGGCGGCTGCAGGCGGGGTCGGCGACGCGCTGGGCCTCGGTCTCGGTCCGCAGCAGCGTGGCGCAAGATTCGAAGGCATTGGACCACGGGTTGTCGACGCCTAGCGGAAGAGGACGAGCCTCCATCTCGTAGATGGAGTTGGTGGTGCCGTCGACATCCATGTCGAGGCGGACGTTGAACAGGTGCTGGTGATAGGGGGCGGCCAGTTGAGGAGCCACCATCGAGGCAAAGCGGGGGTCCTGGCCGGGCGCCACGGCCATGGTGGACAGCACGCCGGTGAGCTTCACCTCGAAGCCGATGGTGCCGTCGAGGTAGAAGTACCAGTAGAAGCCGTAGTCGTAATTGCCCACCGTGGCGATGGAGCTCACCACCAAGCGACGGGATCGACGCACCTCGGTGCGACCGGAGCGACCGTCGTGATGGCGCCACAGGATGCCGTAGTCCTCCTCGTGGAGGCAGACGGCGTTCTTCACGACATAGGACTTGCCCTGTTCGGTGGCGAGAACTCCGTCGAGATAACGGATCTCGCCCAGGCAGTCACAGCCGAGCTCGAGTGAGTTGGCCATGCGCCCGAGGCCCCATTCGCCGGCGTCGAAGGCGTTCTTCCACCCGTGGACCGGCCCCGGGTCGCCGTAGGGGACGACCATCTCGCTGACCGAGGCCCGGTACAGCACGGGACGGAGCCGGCCCTGGTCCTCGTAGCCGATCTGGTGGAGCACCAGGCCCTCGATGGCGTCGAGCGTCGCCCGCAATGACCAATGCTGCCATCGGACGAGGTTGCCCTCCACCGTGAAGCTCGGCCCCTCGGGCTGCACGATCTCCAAGGTCCTGAGGTCCTGGCGTAAGGCGGGTTGGGACTCGGGGTAGTAACTGCCGGACTCGGGCGGCAGCGGGACCACGCCGGTGTCGAGGACCTCGAGGACCTGGCCGCGGGCCATGTCCACGAAGGCCACCACGCCCTCGATGGGCCGCGCATAGCCGTTGCCGTCGGGGGTGTCGCGCAGGTAGGGCAGACAGCGGCAGATGCGCCGCCCGTCCTCGTGCGGGGAGGCGAAATTGCCGGCCGGCCAGGGGTCGATCTGGACCTGGGCCGGATCGGTGATGCCGCGCCTGGCCATGGCGGCGTTCCAGGCGACGTCGGTGGTGAGCGCCGTCATGGCTGCCAGCGCCTCCTCGAAGAGAAGGTTGGGTCGCACGTCGTCGATCTCCGTCACGGAGCGGAGACACCGATCCGAGAGCGAGGCGACGACCTCCACCACCCGAGCATGCGGCCCTGTCGTCATCACCATCCGCACGTCCCGTTGGACCGGATCGCCGGATGCGAACGACGTCACCGACGGTTTGGAGGGTTCGGCCAGACCCACGTAGGCGAAACGCGCTTGGTCGTCGAAGCGTGCATCGGACTTCACCAGTGCCGCAGCAGCGGCGATCTCCTCGGTGGTGAGCGAGTCAAGCGGATGCGGGGCTCTCGTCGGCGAAGATGGCACCTGGGTCACTGTAGAGGGCGAACGTGACAGCGATCGCTACAGGCCGCCTGCCATCGACCACAGGGCGTCAGGTGCTCGGGCTCCGCGCCAGGTGCTCGGAGGAACCGAACCGACGGGCTCAGGGCCGGGGGGCCGCCTGGTCAGCGAACCGCCGTGGAGAAAAGGGGGCCAAGGCGCCCGGCATCCGCTCGGTCACGAGCGCTTCAGCGACCAGAGAGGCCGAGTACGGACCGAGAAGGAGCCCGTTGGCTCCGTGCCCGGTGCACGCCAGCACGCTGGAGGCGCCCGGCAAGGGGCCGAGCAGGGGTCGATCGTCCGGGGTGGTGGGCCGCAACCCCACTCTCGTCTCGAGCACGGCGGCGCCGGCCAGGCCGGGAGCGATGGTCAGGCACTCTCGGAGGAGATCTCGGACCCCCCCGGCCGTGGGCCGAACATCGAAACCCGCCTGCGGTTCGAAGGTCCCCCCGCAGGCGACGCGCCCGTGGGGCCACGGTACCAAGTAGAAGTTCAGAATCGGCTGGACGATGGGCCACCGGTCGCACTGCGGTTCCTCGTCGTCGGCGGCGATGGGCTCCAGGTGGACGATCTCGCCCTTGGTGGGAGACACCGGAAGGTCGACACCGAGGTGGCGGGCCAGAGGTGCCGACCAGGCGCCATTGGCCAGCACCACCCGGGCACAGCCGACAGCGGTGCCGGCCCCATCGACCGTCAGGTCGTCGTGTCGACGAACGAGCCCGGTCACCCGCTCTGTCAGCGTCGTGACCCCCCGCCGGGCGGCGGCCTGGCGGAGCCCAGCGGCCCATCGACGCCCGTCGACCCGTGCAGACCCGGGACAGTACAGAGCGCGCCACGGCCGCCCCAGTGGCGGGAAAAGGGCTCGGGCCTGCGATGGCGAGACCTCGGCGACAGCCTCGTCCCGCTCGGTGACGAGCTGGCGGGCTTCTTCGAACCATGGATCTTCGTGCTCGGCCAGAGCCAACACCAGCGATCCGCACTCCGAGAACGAATCGGCGCCGAGGGCGACTCCGTCCTCGCCCAGCCGAGGTACGAGCTGCCTCAGGTGCTCGAGAGCGGCGGCACCGAATCGGTACCAGTCGGCGTCTGGGTCGTGGGACGTCTGCGGTGAGGCGATGCCGGCGCCGGCGTCCGAGGCCCGACCGGGCAACTCCCCCTCGAACAGGGTCACGGTCAATCCGGCCACGGATAGTTCGTAGGCCAGAGAGGCTCCGACGATCCCCCCGCCGATCACGACCACGTCGCTCGTCGTCGGCTTCCCCACTCCCCTGCCAGCCCTCCGGTCGCCGACGAGGAAGCGTAGTTGGCCCTGCCTTTCGCCCTCGCTGGTAGGGTCGCCGAGGTGGAGGCCGAGGCCCGTCTCGAGGAGCTGCACATCGAGCTTCCGCCGGTGGCCCCGCCGGTGGCCAACTTCGTCCGTGCCCGCCAGGTCGGGAGCACCCTCTATCTCTCCGGGCACGGACCTGTTCGAGCGGACGGCTCACGAATCGTGGGCAAAGTGGGGGCGGCGATGGCCGTCGAGGAGGCCAAGGCGGCAGCCCGGGTCACCGGATTGAGCATGCTCGCCACCATGAGGCAGCACCTCGGCAGCCTGGACCGGGTGAAGATGGTCGTCAAGGTGCTCGGTATGGTGAACTCCGCTCCGGGCTTCGACCGTCAGCCGGAAGTGGTGGACGGCTTCTCCGACCTGATGGTGGAGGTATTCGGGGAGGAGGGTCGCCACACCCGTTCGGCGGTGGGGATGGCCGAGCTACCGTTCGGCATCCCGGTTGAAGTCGAGATGGTCGTCGAAGTGATCTGACGGTTACCGGGGGGCGCAGCCGCTAGGGCGCGCACTGGGAGGCGGACCTAAGCTTCCACCACGACTCTGGGAAGGGAGGACGTCATGACCGTTCGAACCCAAACTCCCGCCGAGGTGGCCCGAGCCATCTTCGACGCCGTGGGAAAGAAGCACCTCGACGACGCCATGGCCTACCTGGCCGAGGAGGCAGTCGACGACTTCGTGGCCATCGGCCGTTTCGAAGGGAAGGCTGCTATCCGCCGGTTCTTCGACGAGCTGCTCGCCGCATTCCCCAATTTCGACATAACTGTAGAACGCGTGGTGGGTGACGATTCCAGCGCTGTCGTCCAGTGGCACGCTGCGGGGGACTTCACCGGTGGGACCTTCCAAGGTGTCGAGCCCACCGGCAAGCGCGTGGAGATTCGTGGGGTTGACGTCATGGAGATCACCGACGGAACCGTCCGCCACAACACCATCTACTACGACGGAGCAGCTTTCGCCCGCCAGGTCGGGATGCTGCCAGCCAGCGGCACCACCATGGACCGAGCCGTGTTGGGCGCCTTCAACGCCACCACGCGTCTGCGAAAGCGGTTCGGGCAGGACAAGTCGTAGCCGGATCGCCGTCGGCCGGGATACCTATCGAAGAAGAGGGAGTTTCTCGGACAGCGGGCCGAGTTTCCGGCGTTCCTCGGCGGAGAGGGGCCGTCGGCCGGTCCCGCTCAGGATGTAGGTCGTCTCGTCCCACCCGAGAGCCGAAGGAGGGGGTTCACCCAGAAGGGCGTCGAGGATGCCGGTGATGACATCGGCGGCGGCGGGCGGCACCGTCTCCTGTTGCCCGACGGCGTTGGCGATATCCATGGTATGGACAGCGAACTCCAGGTTTCGAGAGGCGACGAACTCCCCGAACGTCATCGGTGGATGGCCCGAGCGTCTGACCACGCGCTCCCCGGGAATATCCCGGAGGTCCGCACAGGCCCGGTCCACCGCAGCCTCGAGGGACGTTCGCAGTAAGGATGGGGGTCGTCCGGCCACTTCTTCGACGACACGATCGCGGATCACTTCGGAGAAGGTCTTGTCGGGATCTTCACCTTCCCTGGGGCCATCAGGGTCATAGCGGTAGTAGCCGACCCGATCTGTTATCGCCTCCCCGTCGACGGGTCGAGCGTTCTCACCGACGAGTCGGATGAGCATGCCCTCACAATGGGCGACCAGCTCGGCGACCGACCAACCGGTGCACCGGCTGGGACGGGCGAAAGCAGCCTCGGGTAGTGACGCGACCAAGGCAACGAGCTCCCGAAGTTGAGACACCAGAGCATCCAGTTCCCGTCCGGTCATCGGGGCGAGTTTGCCAGATGCAACCGTGGCCAATGAGATGGTGCCGTTACTCGCCTTGTTAGGCTGGCGCCGATGTCGACGGACGTCCTGGTGCTCGGAGCGGGGTTCGGTGGTCTCGAACTGGCGACGCGGTTGTCGCACGCCGTGCCTGACAAGGCCCACGTCACGCTCATCGACCGACAAGAGGCGTTCATGTTCGGCTTTTCGAAACTCGACGTGATGTTCGGACGCCGGGACATGAGCGAGGTCTGGCATCCCTATCGAGCGATCGACAGGCCTGGCGTGGAATTCCGTCAGGAGACGATCGTCTCCATCGACGGTGCCAGCCGTCGTGTCGTCACCGAGGCGGCCACTTACGCCCCGGACGTCCTCGTGGTGGCGCTGGGTGCAGATTACGACCTGGCGGCCACACCGGGGCTGGTCGAGGACGGGTGTGAGTTCTACTCGCCTGAGGGGGCGGCACGAGCGAGGGACCTCCTCGCTGCGTTTCCGGGCGGGCGTGTCGTCGTCGGGGTGCTCGGTGGGATGTTCAAGTGTCCCGGTGCGCCCAACGAGACAGCGCTGTTGCTGAGCGACTACCTTGCTCAACGGGGCCTTCGCCAGGCCTCGAGCATCCATCTCGTGAGTCCGCTCCCGATGCCCATTCCCGTCTCCAAGAGGACCTCGGAGGCGATCACGGCCTTGCTGGTCGAGGCGGGAATCGAGTACTGGCCCTCGGCCAGGGTGGCCCGCCTCGATCCCGTCACCCACATCGCCCATCTCGAAGACGGCAGGACGTTGCCCTACGATCTTTTTCTGGGCATCCCTGTCCACTGCGCCCCTGAGGTCGTGGCGCGCTCGGACCTCGTCGCAGGTGGTTGGATTCCCGTGGACCCCGGCAATTTCGCTACCAGGTTCCCCGGCGTCTACGCCATAGGCGACGTGACAAGTGCACCGGTGCCTCGAGCAGGCGGGATCGCCGAAGGCGAAGCTGCCGTGCTCGGCGAGGTGCTCATCGCGCAACTCAGAGGCGAGGATCCGCCGCCTCCTTACGACGGTGCCGCCTCGTGCTACGTCGAGCTCGGCAAGGAGCGGGTGGGGAGGATCGACGTCAACTTCCTCTCCTACGACACGCCGGTAGCCAAGTTCAACGCGCCCACCTCCGAGGGATTCGTAGAGAAGCAGAAGTGGGGGGCGGTCCGTGCCGCACGCTGGTTCGGGAGCCTCTGACCCGAGCGGGCGGGCAGTACCGTCGGCCCCCGGCCGGCCCGCAACCCTCTCTCCACTCCCCCATCTGCGCCGGGATCGGTGGGAGATCGGGGAGTGCGATCCGCTCCGGCCATCACCGCGTTGTTCACTCCGACGCGCTCCCTGCTAGTCCGTATTTCCACCAGGGATCCCAGATGCGAAGTCCTACGGGCGTCGGCCGCAACTCCATGACGCCTTCCATCACCAGAGTTTGGCGGTAGGGGGTCTCACCGGAGGCGGCTACCCGGATCACTGCCTTCACCCCCCAACCCACGTACACCCTCAACACCTTGGTGCCTCCCGGGTTGGTTACGACATACGTCGAATCCACGGCGGCGCCGATCTCCACGGCCGCGGGCTGTGCCTGCAGGGTGACACCGGGGTCGGCGTCCAGCCACAGTGGCGAGGACCCACAACCGCGCCACAGCAACACCCGGTAGTCGGGGGCGCCGAGCAAGGACCTCGTGTGCTGCCGGGTCGTCGGACAGAACGTCGGTCCTGCCTCCCACATCGGCCGATCCGGTGCATCTGACGCAGCGAGGGCTGAGATCCAGGCCGCGGCTCGGACGTGGGCCGGTTGTTCGGAAGCCGGGGCACGGCTCGAGGGGGCGACCCACGCCAGGTTCCCCCAGCGCCGGGCCACAGCCTGGCCGGACGACGCCGATTGCCGCACCAGCCGCGAAACCGACGGCGCCACCGTGAACGAGAAGGGAGCCAGCGTCGGATATTGCGAGACGGCGGCCCCGTCCAGGAGATAGAGGCGGTCGGCTGTGCTCCCGACGGACGGTGTCCCCCACGGAAAGTTCGAGTTCGTGCCCGGGCCCGCATCCCAGTTCGCCGCCAGCAGCGTGGTTTGGGCCCCAGTGCTGGCACGGCTGTAGAGGACCGCCCCGGCCACCACGGCCAGGACACAAGCGCCGGCCAGCGCCGTGCGCACTGCCGAGGACGGGGGCTCGACGCTCTGAGGTCGGCGAGCTTCGCTTTCACGGTGCGGAGACGTGGGCCAGGCGCTCCACAGGCAGATGGCGGACGTGGCCGCCACCAACGAGGAATACAGCCACGGACCCGTGTTCAAGGACGCGGCGAAGATCGTTGCCAGCAGGGCAACGGCACCGGTGAGGGCCCGACGTGCCGGCTGATTGGCCAGGACGATGGCGAGCACAGCGAGTCCCGGGACGAGGTAGTAGGGAACCATGACCGGCTCGCTGATCTGGCGAGCCAAGAGGGCCATGCCACACACGAAGACGGCCCATTCCAGACCGGAGCGCCAGCGAGCGAGAACGTAGGTGACGATCGCCACCAGCACCACCGCCACGAGCCGAACGGGTCCCGCGTTGACGATCCCCACTCCGACGTGGTGAGCGAGAAACACCAAAGGGGTCGCATGATCGACCGTGTAGGTCACCTGCCGCCCGATGGCCTCCCAGGTGGTTCCCGGATCTGTCAGGAACGCCGGCGCCAGGAGCAGCACCGGCAGGACGACCATCCGGGTTCCGAACCGTCGCCAGCTGTGGCCCGACAGGCGAGCGAACAGCACCGGTAGGGCGAGGACGACCACGGGATTGGTGACAATGGCGAGTCCGGCCAACCAGCCAGATCGAGCCGGTCGCCGTCGGTGCAGGGCGAGGAGAGCCCAGAGCAGTAACGCCGCCGTCAGGAGGTCCTCGGGGTGTCCCCAGTAGACCGCTATATAGAAGGCGAGGAGCGCCAA
>JASHZK010000076.1 GCA_030042575.1 Acidimicrobiales bacterium | reverse complement strand
TAGGAGGTGTCGCTCCCCGTGGCCAGCTGGGTGTAGGTCACCCCGGCTGGTGGGGAGAAACGGACCGGGGAGGTCGCCGTGGCCGTGTCGCGGTCTCCGAGCTGTCCGCATTTGTCGTCCCCCCACGAACGAAGCGAGCCGTTGGCCAGCAGCACGAGGGTCTGGCCGTTGGTGCTCCAGGAAGCGCCCTGGGCCACTTGAACGACCGGCGCAGACAGCTTCACTTCCACGGGGACTGCTGACGGTTTCGTCGTTCGATCTCCCAGCTGCCCGAGGTTGTTGACGCCCCAGTCGAAGTACTTCCCATCGGCCAACAGGGCCCCGGAGTCCTCGTAGGAGGCCACCAGGGCCACGACGGAGCTTCCCCTCCAGAACCTCCGGGTGGCCACCGCCGTGGTGCTCGGTCGGGTCCTCCCGTTCCCGAGGTCACCGTTGGCGTTGTTCCCGCAGGCGTAGAGCCTGCCACGCGAGTCGTACAGGGCGTGATCGCCGGCACCAGCCACAGCGGTTACATCGGTGAAGGGAAGCTCCACGGGGGTGGCGTGCCGGTCCGTGTTGCCCAGACAGAGCACGCCGTCTTGGTCGAGACCCCAGCCCCACACGTGCCCGGAGGTGTCGACGGCCAGCCCGGTGTTGTAGGGCATGGCGTCGGTCGGCAGCAAGGCGATCTTGACACCGACCGGGAATCGCACCCGTACCGGATACTGCTCGATCCCGGTGGAAAAGCTCCCGTCACCCAGTTGCCCGTCGTTGCCCAAGCCCCAGGCGTACACAGAGCCGTTGGCCAGGAGCGCATACTGAGTGGAGTTCGACGTGGCCACTTGCACCACCGTGCCGGGGAGCAAGACCGAAGTGGGCGACAAGAGCGTGCCGTTCAGTCGGGTACCGGCACCGAAGTACGCCCCCCAGTGAGCAGCCTCCGTCGTCGGGCCGGGCCCAGACGTCGAGGCACAGGCCGCCAGGGGCAGCACGACGCCGGTCAGGAGGACGAGGGCGGCGTAGAGCCTGGAACGCCGTCCTGGTGACGGCTCTGGCCCCGATGCAGCGTCAGCCACGGTTTCTTCCTCCGGCGCCGGCAAGTTCCCAATGTGTGCTGCGTCGGACTGTCCCGTCAGGGCTGAAACTGCGAAGCCTCAGACAGAAGACCGAGCCGCGGCTGAGCCTCGGCGACCGGTGCTCGGTGGTACCGGTGGTCGAGGCACGCCAGTCCACGCACGCCCGCTCAGCTCCGCAAGTTACTCCCCGTCGTGGACGTCAGGGTGTCGGCCGGCTCACACCGAGGGTGGCCAGCGGAGGAGGGCACGGTGGGAAGCTGTCGGTCACTGCGGGCGCGGGCGCCGCACGCCCGGGGTGGGCGGCAGGCCCGGGCGCTGGCCGCCACCGGCGGTGCCCTTGTGCCGGTTCTGGCGGCTCACCGCCCGCCGCATCTCGCGTCCGGCCCGATTCTCGAGCTCGCCCGAGAGGCTCGCTTCGAGCACCTGGCGGCGCTGTTTGGCCGGCAGCCGAGACAGGTACTCGTCCAGATCGGCCAGCTGGGCCGGGAGGGCACGACCCTTCTTCTTGCTCTTGGCCATGTAGCGCATGAGCCGGCGCGTGTAGTACCCGCGGACGGGCCCGATCTGCATCACCCGCCGGAACAGGCGCTGGCGCCGGTTGAGCGGCTTGTCGGGATCGGCGGCTCGCTCCGCCACCCGGGCCGCGTTCTTGGCCGACCGCCGGGCCATGGCGTCGGCGCGCGCCCGGGCCAGTGCCCCCTGGGGGGCGGCGTTTCCCTGACTCGGACGGCGGGCCGGCATGCACCATTTCTAATCGGGCCGTCGGCTCATCGGTACAGGAGCTCGATCCCGTCCGCCTACCCTGGACGCGTGCGGGTGGCGCTCGTTTGCCCCTACAGCCTGTCGGTTCCCGGTGGGGTGCAGGGACAGGTCCTGTCTCTGGCCAGGGCCCTGCGCCAAGGCGGTCACGAGGCGACCGTGCTGGCCCCGCTCGACGGCGGCGGGGCCGACCAGGTGTTGCCCCCGGGCTCGGTGATCGGCGTGGGTCGGTCGATCCCGATTCCGGCCAACGGCTCGATCGCCCGGCTGGCCCCCGGCCCCCTGTCCGCCGGTCGGACGCTGGCAGCCCTGGGACACCTGCGTCCCGACGTCGTCCACGTGCACGAGCCGCTGGCTCCCGGCCCCACCTGGGCGGCACTGGCCCGTGCCGAGCCCAAGGTCGGCACCTTCCACCGGGCGGGGACGGTGAAAGGACGGGCTCTCGTCGCCCCGGCCGCCCGTCGGCTGTGCGCCCGGCTGGCCGTGCGCGCCGCCGTGTCGGTCGAGGCGGCAGACACGGCCCGGCTCCTGGCCGGGGGCAGCTACGAGCTGATCGGCAACGGCGTGGAGCTCGAGCGCTTCGCCGCTGCCGTGCCCTTTCCCACCGGAGGGCCCACCGTGTGCTTCGTCGGGCGCCACGAACCGCGCAAAGGACTCGGCGTGCTGCTCGATGCCTTCGGGCGCCTGGAACCGGGGCTCGGTGCCCGGCTCTGGGTGACGGGGGAGGGCCCGCAGACCGCCGAGCTGCGTCGGCGCTTCGCTCCAGTCGGCGGGGTGCAGTGGCTCGGCAGGGTGAGCGACGACGAGCTGGCCCGGCGCCTGGCGGGGGCGTCGGTGCTGTGTGCGCCGTCGTTGGGCGGCGAGTCGTTCGGTGTCGTTCTCGTCGAGGCCCTCGCCGCCCGCACAGTGGTGGTGGCCAGCGACATCCCCGGCTACGCGTCGGTGCTCGGATCGCACGGGGTGCTGGTTCCTCCCGGCGATGCCGTCGCCCTGGCCGAGGCCCTCGGCACCGCCCTCGTCGACGCCGGACTCGGACGGGGGTGCGGCTCGCCCACCGCGCTGGAGGCGGCCGCCGACCGTGCCGCCCGGTGGTCGATGCGGTCGGTCGCCTCTCGCTACCTCGAGGTCTACGAGCAGCTGGCCCATAGCCCACCGGCCTCGGGGCGGCCGTAGACTCGCCCGGTCATGGCCGGCGGATCCGAGCAGCGCCCGCGCTCCCAGTCTGGAGGTGGCGCCTCGTCCTCGTCCTCGTCCTCGGCCCGGCGCCGACGCCGGGGTCGGGGCCGCCGGGCACCCGCCCCCAGAGGGGCGGCCAGGGGCGCGAGCACCTCGGCCCAGCGTCAGCGCCAGGGTGACGGCGGGCGACGCTCGGCGCGGGGCGCCGGTGCCGGCAGGCTGGACGCGCCGATCCTCGAAGTCTCGCCCGCCGCGGCGCCGTCGTCAGCGGCACCGTCGGACCCGGTGGCCGCCGAGTTGGCCGCCGCCGTCGCTCACAACCGTCGCCGGGCGGCGACCCTGTGCGTGGCGCCGGCGCTGGTGGTCTTGGCCGCCGCCACCGCCATCGGGGCAGCGGCCGGCTCGCTGTGGATCGGGTCGGTGCTCGGGGTCGTGGCCGGCGTCGTGGTCGCTACGGGGCTCTGGCGCGCCAGCCGCGGCCTCGTGCTGCGGGCGCTCGGGGCCCGGGTGGTGGGTGAGGAGGACGTCCCGGGGCCCTTCAGCCAGGTCGAAGGGCTGTGCGCCACCATGGGTCTGCCTCCACCCGAGCTGTACCTGGTGGACGACCACCTGCCCGATGCCATGGTGGTGGGACGCGGACCACGACAGGGCGCCCTGGTGCTCACCACGGGCCTGCTCGCCGTCCTCGACCCGGTGGGGATCGAAGGGGTGCTCGCCCACGAGCTGGCCCACCTCAAGCGCCATGACTCGGCCCCGGCCACGGTGGCGGCCGCTCTGGTGTGGGTGCTGGGCATGGGCGGCAACGGGGCCGGCGCCACCGTGCACCGCTTGGCCGGGCCGGGCCGGGAGTTCGAAGCCGACCGCATGGGTGTGCGGGCCACGCGCTATCCGCCGGGCCTGCGCCAGGCGTTGGCCGCCATGACCGAGGTGCCGGTCACGTCGACGGCCGGCACCTCGACACGACCCTTCGCCGGGCG
>JASHZK010000075.1 GCA_030042575.1 Acidimicrobiales bacterium | reverse complement strand
AACAATGCACCGTTCGGGACCTCGCCTTCGGCGAGGTCGACCGTTACAGAGATCCGGTGAGAGCGGTTGCACAGCCGCGGAGCAACCGACTCCGGCACAGGTGCTCCGCCTTGAAAATACCGATGAACCTCACGGGAGCGTCTGGGATCGGGCTTCGGGTGGGCAATGGCTTCAAGCGGCCTGTTGTCGAGTGGCAGGACGTCGTTGCGCCGGGCCTCGACCCACCACAGATCGATCAGCTCCTCGAGCTTCTCGGGGTGCTCGGCGGCCAGGTCGGTAACCTCGGAGAAATCTTCAGCGACGTGGTAGAGCTCCCAGATGTCGTCGTCAAACGGCGCACTCACGCTCAGACCGTCGTCATACAAGGGGCCCACGGGATGGTACGTCACCGCCTTCCAACCATCGTGGTAGATGGCTCTCGAACCGAGCATCTCGAAATGCTGAGTGTGGTGCCTCCCATGCTGCGCGCTTCCGTGTTCGCCTAAGAGATAGGCAAAGCTCGTCCCGTCGATTCGCGACTGAGCGATACCTCCGATCGAGCCCGGAGGGCCGATACCGGTGAGTTCCAGCACCGTGGGCATCACGTCGATAGCATGGGCAAACTGCCCACGGGTACCTCCGAGGGGACGGGGAGCGTCTCCTCGAGCAAGGCGGACGATGCACGGGTCGGCGATCCCGCCTTCGTGCACTTCGCGCTTCCAGCGTTTGAGCGGTGTATTGCCGGCCATCGTCCAGCCCCATGGGTAATTGTTGTGGCTCAAAGGGCCGCCGATCTCGTCGATCCGCTTGTGCATCTCCCGGACCCCGGCCGGATCGAAATTGGTGAGACGCCCTTCGTTGATCGTGCCCTCCCTGCCCCCCTCGGAGCTGGCACCGTTGTCGGAGACGACCATGACCACGGTGTCATCGGCGTCTCCGACGTCTTGGAGGAAGTCCAAGAGCCTTCCGATCTGGGCGTCCGTATAGGAGAGATAGGCGGCGAAGCACTCCATGAAACGCTCGGCCAGAGCCTGTTCCTGCTGTCCAAGCGTTTCCCAGGCCGGTACCCAGGAAGGGCGTGCCGACAACTTCGTACCTTCGGGGACCACGCCGAGCTCGAGTTGTCTGGCATAGGTGGCTTGGCGCCATAGGTCCCATCCCATGGCGAAACGGCCCTGGTAACGCCTGATCCAATCGGCTGGTGCGTGGTGAGGAGAGTGGCACGCCCCCGTGCAGAAGTAGAGGAAGAAGGGCTTCTCGGAGTCCACGGCGCGCAGATCGCCGAGAAATTCGATGGCTCGGTCGGCCAGGTCGGCACTCAAGTGGTACCCCTCTTCGGCCGGGCGGGGAGGCCGGACCGTATGATTGTCGTGGTACAGAGCGGGCATGAACTGATGAGTCTCCCCCCCGTGGAATCCGTACCACCTGTCGAAGCCACGACCCAGGGGCCATGTGGACCGTGAACCGGCCATGTCGATCTCGTCGTCGGGGCTCAGATGCCACTTCCCGATGGCGTAGGTGGCATAACCGCTCTCCTGCAGGATCTCGGACAAGAACCCGTTCTCCCGGGGTGGCTTTCCCCAGTAACCCGGGAATCCGATGGCCAGGTCGGCCACACGCCCCATGCCGCTTCGATGGTGGTTACGTCCTGTCATGAGGCACGCTCGCGTGGGCGAGCACAATGCCGTGGTATGGAAATTGGTGAGACGTATTCCCTCTGCTGCCAGCCCGTCGATGACCGGCGTCTCGAGATCCGATCCGTAACAGCCGAGCTGGGCGAACCCAACGTCGTCGAGAACGATGAGGACGATGTTCGGCGCGCCCGCCGGGGCCGAACGACTTGGAGGCCACCAGGGTTCAGAATCCCGCCAGTCTTTGCCTATTCTTCCTCCGAAATCGCCTTCCATACCGGCAATCAGCTCCCCTGTACGTGACCCGAGGGCCAACCTCGACGAATTCCTCGCTGGACGGCGACAACGTCACTGGACGGGGTCACCCGAGCTCCTCCACCGGTCATGTCAGAACAGCACCTCGGCCATCTCCGCCAGAGCGGCGATGTGATCGTCAACGGTGGTCAGTCCTGCATGCATGGTATTGAGCGAGAGGTAGCTGGCCCCCGCTTCACGCCAGCGGCGAGCATGCTCGGCGATCTTGTCGTGATCGCCAGTGGCGTACTCGAGGCGCCCCTCGAACTGGAGCCTGGAGACGTCGCGCCCGGCCTCCGCCGCCCCTTTCCTGATGGTGGCCAGCGCCTGCTCCAAGCCCCCCCCGGGCCGCACCATCGGGAACCAGCCGTCGGCAATCCGCCCCACCCGGCGTAGGGCCGCCGGGGCATGGGCACCGACCCAGATCGGAATTGGGCGCTGGATCGGAAGCGGCGCCAGGCCGGCGGCACGTAGGTGATGGAAGCGGCCGTCGAAGGTCACGCTGCGCTGCGTCCAAAGCGAGCGAAGCAGGGCGACTTGCTCCTCGAGAATCTCCCCGCGGTCGTCGAACGACACGCCCAGCGCCTCGTATTCGAGTCTGTTCCAGCCGATGCCAAGGCCGAGTCGGAAACGACCGCCACACAGGAGATCGACCTCGGCGGCTTGCTTGGCCAGGAGGGCCGTCTGTCGCTGGGGCCCGATCAGGATCGAGGTGGCGAAGGCCAGATCAGTGCAGCCGGCCAGATAGGCGAACATTGTGAGCGGCTCCCGAAAGGGGTCGTCGATCGTGTAGGGCCCTCCCAGCTCGCCGAGCACGACTGTGTCACCGCCGAGGACGTGGTCGTAGGCGGCCAGATGGCGGTATCCGAGTTCGTCGGCGGCCTGGCCTATGGCGCGCACCGCGCCCCGGTCTCCGCCTACTTCGGTCTGGGGAAAGATCGCACCGATCTCCATGAGGGCAGTCTGCTTGGTACCCCTGGGGCCGAACAAGCCGACCGGCAAGACGTTCGCTTCAGGTCGTGAAACGGCGAGCATCCTCGGCGCCACCAGTTGCGTCGCCGGGGCTGTAGGAACGGGCGCCGGTCCCGGCCAGGCGGCCCCCTTCGACGATCAGGTACTCCTCGCGGATCGGGCGCCCCTCGAGCCAGCACTCGAGGATCTCACGGGTGCCCGCTGCATAGCGGGCCTGGGCGGACAACGAGGACCCCGAGATGTGCGGGGTCATGCCGCCGCAGGACTGCCGAACCGATCCTCCCCGCCCCACCGTACCGACCACCATTCCCTCCACGTCGTAGGAACGGGCCACGCAGTCGGCGATGTTCCACCCGCCCCGGGTCACCCATTGGTAGGAGGGCATGTAATTGCACACGAGCGAAAGGATCATCATGACCACGTGTTCGGCCACGCTGATGCTGTTGCAGTAGGTCACCTCGGCCACCGTGATGCCGGCGTCGATAGCGCCCTGGAGGTCGACTTGGTCGGACCCGATCCCCGCCGTGATGGCCAGCTGCAATTTGGGCGCCTTGGCCAGGCGCTCCCTGGTCAGGTAGGCGGGCCAGAAGGGCTGGATGACGAGCGCTCAGCCGAGCGGGCTGTGCCCGGTGGCGAACCACTCGGCCATCATCGGTTCGAGGGCGCGGCTGACCAGTTCGACCCGAGGGCCGGTGCTGGCGCGGCAATAGGCCCACAGCCACGAGCCTCCGGGTACGGGAGCCCCCACCTCCACCTCGAGTCCTTCCCCGACGAGCATCTCCATGTCGGCATCGACGTCGTCGGACCAGTAGCCGAGATGGTGGATGCCCGAGTTCGAAGGCATCCACACAGTACCCGGCACCGCTTGGAGCACCTCGAGGCGCGGCGTGCTCATGGAATAGGCGAAGCGGATGGGGACCGTCCGGTCCCCCTGGGGCGTCCATACCGTCTGCTCTAGGGCGAGCTCGTCGCACCATCGGTAACCGGCCACGTCGGTGAACCACCGCAAGGCGCCCACGAAGTCGTCGACCACGATTCCGGTGTGGTAAAGATCCTCGGGCTTCATCTGGCTCCTCGACGGGTTCAGCTGAACCAGGTCTATCATCCGGCGACTGTGACCAACGCCGTGCACTTCGACTTCTCCGATGCCTCTGTCCTGGTCACCGGAGGGACGAGCGGCATCGGCCACGCCGTGGCCTCCGCCTTCGCCGCCGCCGGTGCCTCGGTCACCGTCACCGGCACCCGGTCCGCTCCCGGCGAGTACCACACCGACCTCTCCTCCTTCGCCTTCCGCCAGCTCGACGTGCGAAGCGGCGAGGCGGTCGACACCTTGACCCGCCACCTCGGCCCCCTCGACATTCTCGTCAACAACGCCGGGGCCAATTTCCCCGAGGGACGCGACGAGTGGGATCCCGAAGGATTCTCGGCGGCACTGGCGCTCAACGTGGAAGGCGCCATGCGCCTCAGCGTGCGCTGCCATGGACTCCTGGCCGCCAGCGCCATGGCCGGAGGGGCCAGTGTCATCAACGTTCTGTCCATGACGGCCTACCGCTCGACCACCGTCGTACCCGGATACTCGGCAGCCAAGGCAGCCCTGCTGGCCCTCACGAGGAACCTGGCGGCCCACTGGTGCGGCGACGGAATCAGGGTGAACGCCGTGGCCCCGGGGTTGATCGACACACCGATGACCGCTCCCCTCCAGGCCTTCCCCGAGCTCCTCGAGGCCGA
>JASHZK010000074.1 GCA_030042575.1 Acidimicrobiales bacterium | reverse complement strand
GCTCGTCCTCCGCTCGGCTGTCGCGCGCCGGTGGCTGGCTGGGAGTGGTGGCAGGTGGACCACTGCGCCACGGACTCGGCGCTTGGGGAGCAGCGGTGGTGCTTCTGGCGGTGGCTGTGCTGGCCCTGGTGCTCTTCACCGGCGGCACCGTGCGCGGGGCGATGGGCACTGTGGGCCGCGCCGGCGTCGCGCTGTGGCGGGCCGGCGGGGTGCAGCGAGCGCAACGGCGTGCCGAGGAAGAAGCCGAGGAAGAAGAAGCAGAGGAGCGCGAAGCGAAGCGGGTCGATGAGCACGGGCTCCGAGGAACGGTCGACGGCGGGCCACAGGCCTCCGAAGACGCCGCCGCCGACCACGCTGGGCCACCGGGAGCCGAATCCGCCTCACCCGAGGTGCCCGAGGCTCCGAACGAGCTGGCGCCGACGACAGCATCGCCGGTCCCAGGTGGTCGTTCCGACCAGCTGGCGCTGGGCATGCCCGGTGGAGAATGGCGCCTGCCTCCGATGAAGATGCTGGGTCGGTCGCGTCCGCATCAGCTCGATCGCAACGAGCTGGCGTCGGCCGGCCGGGCGCTGGTGGAGGCCCTGGCCGCCCACGGGGTGGAGACCCGGCTCCTCGGCCACACGGTCGGCCCCACCGTCACGCGCTTCGAGCTCGAACTGGGTCCCGGGGTCAAGGTGGCGCGCGTCACCAGCTTGGCCCGCGACATCGCCTACGCCATGGCCTCGCCCGACGTGCGCATCCTGGCCCCCATTCCGGGACGGTCCGCCATCGGCGTCGAGGTGCCGAACCGCCGTCGCCAACTCGTGACGCTGGGAGACGTGCTGGCCACCGAGGAGGCCCGCCAAGCTCGCCACCCCCTCGATGTCGCCTTGGGACGTGACATCGCCGGTCGACCGGTGATGGTGAACCTGGCCGACATGCCCCACATCCTCATTTCCGGTGCCACTGGAGCGGGCAAGTCGTCGTGCATCAACTCGCTCATCACCTCGCTGCTCATGCGTTCCACGCCCGAGCAGGTCCGGCTCATCCTGGTCGACCCCAAGCGGGTGGAGCTCGGCCAGTACAACGGCCTGCCCCATCTGCTCACCCAGGTGGTGGTCGACCCCAAGCGGGCCGCCAACGCCCTGGCCTGGGCGGTGACCGAGATGGAGCGGCGCTACGACGTGCTGGCCGAGGTCGGGATGCGCGACATCACCGGCTACAACGAAGCAGTCGGCGCCGGGCTGTTGGGAGCGGAGGATTCCGAGGACGACGCCGATACGGACGCCGTGGCGGAAGAGGAGGACGGAGAGGCGAGCGAAGAGGCCGACATCTCAGGGCGCTCCGGGTGGAGCCGGCCCGGGGACGAGCCCGTCCACCGCCAGCTTCCCTATGTGGTCGTGGTGGTCGACGAGCTCAACGACCTCATGATGGTGGCCGCCCGGGACGTGGAGGACTCGGTGTGCCGCATCGCCCAGATGGCCCGCGCCGTCGGCATCCATCTGGTGCTGGCCACCCAGCGCCCGTCGGTGGACGTCATCACCGGTGTGATCAAAGCCAACATTCCTTCTCGGTTGGCCTTCTCGGTGTCGTCGCTGGCCGACAGCCGGGTGATCCTGGACCAGCCCGGGGCCGAACGGCTCATCGGCAAGGGCGACATGCTGCTGCTCACCGCCTCCTCTTCGGTGCCCCGGCGCATCCAGGGTCCCTGGGTCACCGAGGCCGAAGTTCGCTCGGTGGTGGCGCACTGGCGGCGCCAACAACAACCGCAGTACGTCGAGGGCGTGGCCGGGCCCGACACCGGCTCGGGTGGCTCGGCAGCGCTCGACGACGAAGACGACGAGCTGCTGTCGGCGGCTATGGAGCTGGTCGTTCGCTCTCAGCTAGGGTCCACCTCCATGCTTCAGCGCAAGCTTCGGGTGGGGTTCTCCCGCGCCGGGCGCCTGATGGACCTGCTCGAGCGGCGCGGTGTGGTGGGGCCATCCGAAGGCTCCAAGGCCCGAGCCGTCCTCATGACTCCCGAGGAGCTCGAGCAGGTGAGCACCAGGTAATCGGGCGTGGCCCGCCACGTGGTGGTGCTCGGGGGTGGCGCCACCGACCCCGAGTCACGCCGACCGGGGGCGTCTGCGTCGGGGGGCGCCGAGCTCCATGCGTCGAAGGGCGCGCTCCAGGCGCCGATGTCCGCCCCGGCACCGGCGGCCGGGTCCGTCCGTTCCATCGGTCCCATCTGGTCGGCTCCCGTGATGCCCAGCGCGGGGCCGTCGTCGCCTCCTGCGCCCCGGGTCCGGGCTCGTCCCCGGAGCAGAGCCCGTTCCGGTCACCGTCGCCGGCGCCGCACCCCGTGGCCGCTCCCGGTCATGGCCGTGGGGGCCATGTCGGCCGTGCTGACGCTGCAGCTCGTCCGCCCCCTGTCACCTCCACGGCTGAGCCTGGTCCGCCCCGCCTCTTCCACCGTTGCCGGCGTGGCCCCCGTCCTGCCCTGGCCCGCCTCGGGCGAGGCGGCGCTGTCGGTCCCCAGCGCCGGGCTGCTCATCAGCTCGGGGTCGCAGACCCCCGTCCCCATCGCCAGTTTGACGAAGATGATGACGGCGTACCTGGTCCTGGAGGACCACCCGCTGACCCCGTCGGCCAGCGGCCCGAACATCGTCATGACGGCTGCCGACGCCGAAGATGCAGCAGAGGACGAAGCCAACAACGACACCGTCATTCCGGTGACGGCCGGTCAATCCTTCACCGAACGGCAGTTGCTCAACGGGCTGCTCGTCCACTCGGCCAACGACTTCGCCGACGCGCTGGCCCAGTGGGACGCCGGCAGCACCGCCGCTTTCGTGGAGAAGATGAACAGCGCTGCCCAGAGGCTGGGAATGAGCGACACCCATTACGTCGATCCAAGTGGCATCGACCCCTCGGACAGGAGCACCGCCGACGACCAGCTCCGACTGGCCCAGCAGGCCATGACCGTACCCACGTTCGCCGCCGTGGTGGCCCAGCCCTCGGTCACCTTCCCCGGTGTCGGACAGCTGAGCAACTACGTCCCGGCGGTGGGCACCGACGGGGTCGTCGGGGTGAAGTCGGGGTTCACCCAAGAGGCCATGGGGTGCGTGGTGTTGGCCGCCGACCGCCAGGTGGGGGGCCGCCAGGTGATGGTGTTGGCGGCGGTGACCGGACAGCAGGGGATCGACCCCATCGGCTCCGCCGACTCGAGCGCCTTGGCCTTGATCGCTGCCGCCACCGGCGGCTTGAAGATGGCGACCCTGGTCAGCGCGGGCAGCCACGAGGCCACCGTGTCGGCCTCATGGACCGGCCGCCGGGTGCCGGCGGTCACCGCTTCGGCGGTCACCGCCTTGGTGTGGCCCGGGTGGCGCTGGTCCTTCGCCCTTGCTCCGCGGGCCCCGCGCGGCGCCGTCAGGTCCCGAGAGACGGTGGCCATCTTGACCGTGCGCCACGGGTCCAAGTCCTTCAGCGTCCCGGTGCGGACCACCGGTGCTCTGCCTTCGGCTTCGATGCGCTGGCGGTTGCTGCATCACTGACGGCGATGGACGCCTTGCGCCGGCATTACCCTGATCGGCCATGATGCGGGCACGAGCGCCGGCCTCGGCGGCCAACCTGGGGCCGGGTTTCGACGTCCTGGCCCTGGCCGTCGATCTCTACGTCGAGGTCGAGGTGGAGCCGGCGCCGCGCCTGAGCGTGCGTGCCGAGGGGGAAGGGGCCGACCTGGCCGACGAGGCCGGGCACCTGGCTGCCCGAGTGGCCATCGAGGTGCTCGGTCACGACCGCCTGGCCATCACGGTGCGATCACAGATCCCCGTCGCCCGTGGCCTGGGATCGTCGGCCGCTCTGGCCGTGGCCGCCGCTGCCGCCGCCGGATCGAAGGACCCGCTGGCGGTGGCCGCTCGCATCGACGGGCATCCGGAGAATGCGGCAGCGTCGGTCGTCGGTGGACTGCTGGCCGCCACCACCGTCAAGGGGTCGGTGCGGGCCGTGCGCCTGCCCCTCGACGCCGGGCTGGGGCTGGTGGCGGTGATCCCCGAGCGACCGCTTCCCACGTCGCGGGCCCGTCAGGTCCTGCCCATGCAGGTGAGCCGGTCCGACGCCACCTTCAACCTGGGGCGTATGGCGCTGCTCTTGGCCGGGTTGGCCGATCGCAGCCTGCTGGTCAAAGAGGCCACCGAGGACCGCCTGCACCAGGACTACCG
>JASHZK010000073.1 GCA_030042575.1 Acidimicrobiales bacterium | reverse complement strand
CACCCGCAGGCAGTCGGCGACCACTTCGTCGGCGATGTGACCCTGGAGGTCGATCAGAAAGCAGTAGTCCCCCAAGGCGCGTTTGGTCGGCCGTGACTCGAGCTTCGTGAGGTTGATGCTCCGGGCCGAGAACTCGCTCAAGATGGCGTGCAGGCTCCCAGGGTGATCCTCCCGCTGGAAGCAGGCGATACTGGTCTTGTCGTGCCCGGTGGGGGCGGGCACACCGGAGGTGGCCAGGGCCACGAAGCGCGTCTGGTTGTCGGGATGGTCTTCGACCGACGAGGCCAGCACCTCCAGGCCGTACAGTTTGGCGGCCAGGCGGGGGGCGAGCGCCGCGCTGTCACCCCGATGCGTCTCGCCCACCAGCCGGGCGGCCTCGGCCGTGGAGTTCGTGGGTACCACTTCGGCGCCGGGCAACTGTTCGGCCAAGTACCGCCGGCACTGGGCGGCGGCATGGGGGAACGAGAGCACGCGCCGGATGTCGGTGAGGCTGGTCCCGGCCTGGGCCACGAGGTGCATGTGGACGTCGAGCACCACCTCTCGTTGAATGAGCAGATCGACCTCGAAGACCAGGCTGTCCACCGTGGCGTTGACGGTTCCCTCGATGGAGTTCTCGATGGGCACGAAGCCGAGCTGGGCCTGCCCTTGGCGCACGGCGTCGAGCACATCGGCCAGGGTGGGAAAAGGCAGGACGTCGGACTCGGCGAAGTCGGGCTGGGTGAACAGGGCCTCTTCGGTGAAGGTGCCCGCCGGCCCGAAGAAGGCGATGGTTCGGCCCGAAGTCGCAGGCGGGGACATGGCCGGGGAGGATACTGGTGCTATGGACGAACCGGCGCTGCGTCAGCTGCTCGACGACGTGCGAAGCGGCCGGCTGGATCCCGACGAAGCAGTGGCCCGCCTGCGCCGGATGCCCTTCACCGAGCTCGGCTTCGCCCGGGTCGACCACCACAGGTCGCTGCGCCAGCGCACCGGCGAGGCCGTCTACGGCCCGGGCAAGACGCCCGAGCATTGTGCCGCCATCGTGGCCGAGCTCCTGGCCGAGCCTGGCGGTCCCGTCCTGCTCACCAGGGCCGACCGCTCCCAGGTGGAGGCGGCCTTGGACCGGGTCCCCGGCGGCCAGGTGACGGCCACGGGCCACCACCTGCTGGTCGTCTGGCGCCCGGCCGAGCTTCGTCCGGGACGGGTGCTCGTCGTCACCGCCGGCACTGCCGACCTGCCGGTGGCCAGGGAGTGTTGTGCCACGCTCGAGGCCTACGGGATCCACCCCTCGTCGTTGTCCGACTGCGGCGTGGCCGGGGTCCACCGCCTGCTCGCCTCGGTCGACGAGCTGTTCGAGGCCGACGTGGTGGTGGTGGTGGCCGGCATGGAGGGAGCCCTGGCCAGCCTGGTGGCCGGCATCACGGCGGCGCCCGTCGTGGCCGTGCCCACCTCGGCCGGCTACGGCGCCGGGCTGCAGGGGGTCACCGCCCTCCTGGCCATGCACGCTTCGTGCGCCGCCGGACTCACCGTGGTCGGGATCGACAACGGATACGGCGCCGCCTGCGCCACGGCCCGGATGCTTCCATGACCGACGTCTTCGTCGGGGGTGACGACGCCGATGGCGATCGTCCCGACAGCGCCGTCGGCACCAAGACGGCCTGGTTCCACTGCTTCGCCGGCATCGCCGGTGACATGGCCCTCGGCAGCCTCCTCGACGCCGGCGCCGATCTCGGCGAGGTCCGGGCCATGTTGGACCGTTTGCCGCTCCGGGGCTGGCGGCTCGAGGTCGAGCCCGTATTGCGCGCCGGCCTGGGGGCCACTCGGGCGTTGGTGGAGGTGAGCGACGTCGTCGTCGTCCGCACCTACATGCACATCGTGGCCCTGGTCGAAGAGGCGAGGCTCCCCGGTCGGGTGACCGCACGCGCCCTGGCCACGTTCGCCGCCCTGGCCGGCGTGGAGGCGGAGCTGCACCGCCGCCCGCTCGAGCGGGTGCACTTTCACGAGGTGGGTGGACACGACACCATCATCGACGTGGTGGGGACGGCCGCGGCCCTGGAAGTGTTGGAGGTCGACCAGGTCACGGCGTCGTCGGTGGCCACCGGCACCGGCACTGTTCGCAGCGCCCATGGGCTCCTCCCCAACCCGTCACCGGCCGCGGTGCGCCTCCTGCGGGGCGTACCGACCTTCGGCCGGGACATCACCGTCGAGCTGACCACTCCCACGGGGGCAGCCCTGTTGTCAGCCATGGCCACTTGGTTCGGTCCCCTGCCGCCCATGCGCATCGAGGCCACCGGCTTCGGTGCCGGCAGTCGCGATCTCGACGGCCTCTCCAACTGCACCCAGGTCGTGGTGGGAGAGGCCCTGGCCGTCGAGCCGACGGCCGGTCAGCCGCTCATGGTGCTCGAGACCAACCTCGACGATGCCACCGGTGAGGCCCTGGCCCACACCTTGGAGATGCTGCTCGAGTCCGGAGCACTCGATGCCTGGATCACTCCCGTGCTCATGAAGAAGGGACGGCCTGGGCACACGGTGAGCGCCCTGACCGACTTGGCTCTGGCCGAGTCGGTGCGCCGGGTGCTGCAGTCGGAGACCGGATCGCTGGGCGTGCGCAGCTGGCCCGTCGAGCGCTGGGCCGCCCGTCGGGAGATGGGCGAGGTCGAGCTCGAGGGCATGGCCGTCCGGATCAAGGTCGGACCGGGCCGCGTGAAGGCCGAGACGGTCGACGCGGCCAGAGTGGCGGCCAAGACGGGACGGCCGCTGCGGGAGGTGATCGCCGAGGCCGAGGGACGCTGGCGTCAGCAGCACCAGCCGGCGAGCTCCGCAGGACGCCTCGCTCCCCGGCCCGAGGGCCCCGAGCCCGCCTGAAGCCGAGATCGGCACCGGCCCCCGACCGGCCCGGCCCGCCGGTACCGTGGGTTCGGTGTCCGATTCTCCGCTCCAGCCACCCCGTGATCCCGACGAGTGGAGCGACGAGGAGTGGATCGCCTGGCTGCAGGAGACCGACCCCGGCGACGACCAGGCCGAAGGGAAAGACGAGCACCCCCGGGTGGTCGCCCACTGGCGGGATCGGCCGGCGGCCACCGTGTTGGGGGCGGCCATGTTGGGGTTGCGAGACGCCATCTACGGGCACCCCGAGGCCGAGGTGGTCATCGTCCAGGATGCCTCGGGAGACCCGCCCGACGACGGCACACCGGTGGTGCGCCTCGACCCCGAGCATCCCGAACGCTCGGAGGTGGTCGTGCGCCAACCCCATCGTCCAGGTTCCACCTCGGGTGGCCGTCGCCGCCGCCGTCGCTGGCGGACCTCCGACCCGGACTGATCGACGGTGGCCGAGGGAGACATGGCCGGGCAGTCCCCGCCGACAGGAGAACCGCTCGTTCCCAACCCCATGTTCGTCTACGACGAGGCGCTGACCGAGCTGGTCTTCCGCTACTGCGGCGATCGCCTGTCCCTCGATCCCGTCCCTCTGGACTTCGGCGGTGCCACCACCGAGTCCCTGGACCGTCGCTTGCAGGGGCTTCTGGGTCCGTCGGGCAACGACCCTGCCAAGGTTCTCGACCTCTTCGCCAAGCACCTGGCCACGGCCGTCGTCTCCTGTGACAGTCCGCGGTTCCTCTCGTTCATTCCGGCGGCACCCACCAAGGCATCGCTGCTGTTCGACATGGTCGTCTCCTGTTCCTCGCTGCAGGCGACCACGTGGCTGGAGGCGGCCGGAGCGGTGGCAGCCGAGAACCAGGCCCTGCGGCTGTTGGCCGACCTGGCCGGTCTTCCGCCGGGGGCGGGGGGGTGCTTCGTCTCGGGGGGATCGATAGCCAATCTGTCGGCTCTGGTGGTGGCGCGCGACACGGCACGTCCCCAGGCGGGGCGGTGTCCGGAGCACCCGTTGGTGGCGGTGAGCACCGAGTCCCACTCCTCGGTGGCGCGGGCCCTCTCCATCATCGGAGCCAGACCTCTCGTGGTGCCGGCGGAGGACCACCGCCTGACTGGCTCTGCCCTCAGCGCCAGTCTCGGGGCCGAACCCGAGCGCGCCGACGTGGTCGGTGTGGTGGCCACGGCCGGTACCACCAACGCCGGCCTCGTCGACGATCTCCAGGGTGTATCGGAGGTGGCGCGCCGCCATGGACTGTGGTTCCACGTCGATGCTGCTTACGGCGGCGCCGCACTGTTCGCCTCCAGTGTCCGGGAGCGCTTCGCCGGGATCGAGTGGGCCGATTCGATCGTGATCGATCCCCACAAGTGGCTCTTCGCCCCCTTCGACTGCGCCGGCCTGCTGTACCGGGAACCGGCGCTGGCCAAGGCGGTCCATGCCCAAAAGGCGGCCTACCTGGAAGTCGTCCACGAGGACGAGGCAGCCGATGACTGGAACCCGAGCGACTATGCCGTGCACCTCACCCGCCGAGCACGGGGGCTGGCCCTGTGGTTCTCCTTGGCCGTTTACGGCACCGACGCCTACAGCCGTGCCGTGGAGGCGGTCCTCCACGTGGCCCAGTCGGCGGCCGAGTTGGTCGACAGGGCCCCCCACCTGGAGCTGGTGCGCCCTCCCGACCTGTCAGTGGTCCTGGTGCGCCGGCCGGGCTGGGACCGCCATCGCTACCAGGCTTGGTCGCTGCAGCTGCTCGAGGACCAGACGGCCTTCGTGACCCCGACCACCTGGGAGGGGGAAACGGTGGCCAGGCTGTGCTTCCTCCATCCCCACACCACCCTCCAGATGGTGCAGGAGATCTTGGACTCCATGGCGTAGGTCTGTGGCCCACGTGGCATCGACGGTCACGCCGGGCTACGAGCTCTCCAAGCTGTAGCGGTAGACGTTCGTCTCTCGCTCGGTGAAGCCCAGTCGTCGGTAGAGGCGGTTCGCCGCCTCCCGTGAGGGCCGCGACGTGAGGTCCACGCTGCGGCATCCCAGGTCCCGGGCCCGTTCCAGGGCCGCCTCCACCAGGGCCGAGCCCACGCCAAGTCCCCGAACCTTTCCGTCCACCACGACGTCCTCGATCCAGGCCCGCAGCCCGGTGGGGGCGCGGAACACGATCAAGGTGAGCGTGCCCACCACCAATTTGCTGTCGCCCGTCCGGGCCACGAACACGATGGTGGCGGGCGATCTCACCATCTCCTCGACCTCATGGCGCGTCGGCGGCGGCGCCGTGGACGACAGCTGCGGGACCAGCGAGGCCAGCGCTTCGACGACCTCGTCGGAGGCGGAGGTGGTCTCCGCCACGACCACACCTTCGTTCACCGGTTCGGGCACGGCGGCAGTGTAGTGACGGCTAACCGGCTGACGTCGGTGCTCTTGGGGGGAACCGGACCCGAGGGACCGGTTGTCCCCGACGCGCTGCTTCCCCCCGCAATCTTCGGCGTAGCACGGGCCCCTTGGTCAGGAAGCCGATGGAGGTGCGCAGGGCCCCGCCAGGCAGGCTCCAGTCGCCGAGGGCCCGTTCCACCGTCATCCGGGTCCTCGTCCTCCCCGGGACCAAGCTTCCCACCAGGGTGTGGTTCTCCTGGC
>JASHZK010000072.1 GCA_030042575.1 Acidimicrobiales bacterium | reverse complement strand
CGCCTTGGGAAATCTGGCTGACCGGGTCTTCCGAGCCCATCACGGAGAAGTTGTCGACTTCATCGCCCTGCATTTCTGGCCGACGTTCAACGTGGCGGATTCCTGCATCGTGATCGGTGTGATCCTGGCCGCGCTGCTCCTGTGGCGCGGTGAGGGAGCGGGCGCCAAGCGCTCCACTCCGCCCGGAACGTCGTGACCCACCTCGACGTGGAGGTTCCCGCCGCCCTGAACGGCCAGAGAGTTGATCGGGCTCTGTCGATGCTCACCGGGGTGTCGCGCCGCGTGGCCGCCGAAGCGGTCGACGCCGGCCGTGTCGCCGTCGATGGTCGGGTGGTGCAGGCCCGCAGCACCGCTCTGCGTACCGGTCAGCGCCTCGGCGCCCTGCTGCCCGAAGAGCAGGCTCCGGTCCCCCGCCCCGACGCCGACGTGAGGTTCTCCGTCGTGTACGCGGACGAGGATCTGGTGGTGGTGGACAAGCCGGCCGGATTGGTCGTGCATCACGGCGCCGGGCACCGGGGCGGGACCTTGGTGGACGGTCTGCTGGCCCGCTTCCCCGATTTGGCCGGGCTTTCCGATGCCGGAGTGGGGGACCGCCAACGTCCAGGGATCGTGCACCGGCTCGACAAAGGAACCTCGGGGCTGTTGGTCGTAGCCCGCTCTCCGGCCGCTTTCGCCTCCTTGTCGACGCAGCTGCGAGACCATGTCGCCGACCGGCGATATCTGGCTCTGCTGTCGGGGACGTTGGACAGCGACCACGGCGAGATCGATGCGCCCATCGGTCGGTCGGTGCGCCGGCCCGATCGCATGACGGTTCGAGCTGGCGGCCGCCTCGCCCGGACCCGATACGACGTGCGGGCTCGCTTCGAGCATCCGGTGCCGCTCAGCCTGGTGGAGGCCACCTTGGAGACCGGCCGTACTCACCAGGTGCGGGTGCATTTCTCCGCCATCGGCCATCCGGTCATCGGTGACGACCGCTACGGCGGCAGTGCCGCCCGTCCGGCCGCCGTCGTGTCCAGGCTGGGGGGGCCACGGCTCTTCCTCCATGCCTGGCGGCTGAGCGTCGAATATCCCGAGGGTGAACGCCGAGTGTGGGAGGCCCCGCTGTCCCCCGAGCTGTCCGACGTCCTGGCTTGGCTGGAGGACGGCGGGGCGCCGTCAGGCGGCGCGTAGGGCGGCCTCTACCTCGGGTACGCCGGCCAGCTGCTCGAGGGCTCGGGCTTCGGCCTGGCGGGCCCGGCGCACGCCGATACCCAGCCGCGAGGCGGTGGCCTGCAAGGAGGCGGGGTCGCCGCCGTCGAGCCCGTAGCGGATGCGCACGACGTCGCGGGCCAGCTCGTCGAGCCCGTCCACCGCTCTGCGGACCTGGTCGAGGACCAGCTGCCGCTCGACCTCCTCTTCGAACTCGTGGTCGTCCGCCCCCACCAGGTCGCCCAGCGCGGTGCCCGTGTCCGGACCGGCCGGCTGATCGAGGCTGGCAACCACCCGGGCTATGTCGGCCAGCGCTTCCATTGCCGCTTCGTCCATGGCGCTGGCCTCGGCCAGCTCTGAAGGGGTCGGTTCACGAGACAGTTCGGCGGCGAGCTCCCATGACAGGCGCTCTACGCGCTGAGCCTGCTCAGCGACTTCCATGGGTACCCGAATGGTGTTGCCGTGCTGCTGCACGGCGCGCTGGAGGGCCTGGCGGATCCACCAGGTGGCGTACGTGGAGAAACGGAAGCCCCGCTCCCAGTCGAACTTGTCGACGGCTCGCATGAGCCCGAAGGTGCCCTCTTGGACCAGATCGGCGAAGTCGACGCCGCGGTCCTGGTAGCGACGCGCCCAGTGGACGACCAGTCGCAGGTTGGCGGCGATCATCTGCCTCCGGGCCCCATCGTCGCCGGCGGCCACCCGCTTGGCCAGTGCGACCTGCTCGTCGGGGTCGGGCAGCGGGTAATGGTCGAGGTCGTCGAGGAAGAGCCGGATGCTGTCCGTGGTTCTCGCGTGGGCCATGACTCTCTTTCTGCTCGTGCGGCCTTCCTGCTCGTGCGGCCTTGTGCTGGCACAAACCCGCGACCAGAACAACACCGGTGTGGTGCCTGGCATTCCTCCTGTTCCCGGCCCGTTCTCTCCCTCTCTCCTGACCGGAAAGTCCCGGCGGCAAACCGAGTTGCGCCGCTCCGTGGTCGATGATGCGCTTCGGGGGTGACCGAGGAGCCGGCCCAGAGCCGCCTGGTGGTGGTGCGCCACGGCTCGACCACCTGGAGCAGCGCCGGGAAGCACACCGGGCGGACCGACGTGCCCCTGGACGCCCACGGGGAGGCCCAGGCCAGGGCCCTCTCCGGCCGTCTGGACGGTCACGAGTTCGCTGAGGTGCTGACCAGCCCGCTGGGCCGGGCCCGGCGGACCTGCGAGCTGGCCGGGTTCGGGGGGCGGGCCGAGGTCTGTGAAGACCTGGTCGAGTGGGACTACGGAGCGTACGAAGGCCTGGTCACCAACGAGATCCGCCGAAAGCGGCCGAGATGGACGCTGTGGCGAGACGGGGTCCCTGGCGGGGAGACCCTGGCCCAGGTGGCCGCCCGGGCCGACCGGGTGGTCCGGCGGGCTCGCCGGACCGACGGCGACGTGCTGGTCTTCGCCCATGGCCATCTCCTGCGGGTGCTGGCGGCCCGATGGCTCGGCTTCGAGCCTTGGGCTGCGGGATCCCTGCTCCTGGCCCCGGCCGCGCTGGGCGTGCTGAGCTGGGAGCGCGAGATCCCTGCCCTGGGACGTTGGGACGACGACGGGTCCGACCCACTCGGGGACTGAACCGGCGGCCGAGGCCCGGTCACCAGGGTGGTCAGGGGCGCTGGGTCGCTTCGCCCTGGGGGGCGCCGGGGCGGCGGTCGACGGGCCGCACCGGGGTCAGCGGGACCCCTCGTCGGCCGCCGTCACCGGTCCAGGGGGCCGGGGGGGCGAAGACGCTGTCGGCTAGGACGTAGGCGATCTGCTCGTAGTTGGTGCGCCAACCGACGAAATGCGGCCAAGCCTCGTCCACGGTGTTCTCCAGGGGCATGCCCGCCCGACGCACGCGCTCGGCACCCTCGGCGAACTCCGCCCGCGACAGCACGATGGGCGCGTCGGGCATGGGATCGGCGTCGAAGGGGATGTTCACGTTCCGGGCGATGTCGCGCAGTGCCGTGAATCCCATGCGCAGACACAGGCGAGCTTCCTTGGGCGCTTGCCGAGGACACAGAGAGAGGTACATGGCAGCCGAGTCGAGCACCGCCATCAGACCGACCACCCACGAGTTGGCGGCATGAGGTGAGCGCATGTACAGCAGAGTCGGATAGGTCGTGTGGGACTCGGCCAGATCGGCGGCCCACTGTTCCCAGTCTCGATAGAGATCGGGCAGGTTCCCTTCGATGCCGACCAGATAGTGACGAGCCAGAAGTTCTGGTCCCCAAGGTGGGTTCCCGGCCCGGCTCTCGAGCATGGTGACCAGCGTCTCGCGACGGTTGAAGGCGGCGTAGAGCGCCGGCAGGTAGGCGATCTGCAGAGCGACGACGATGAGCCCGAAGGCAGCGGCCAGGAAGGTGACCACCGACTGGCTGGTGCCCGGCTGGAAGGCGATGCCCAGCGTGAAGATCGAGGAGCCGGCGTCGACGAAGGCGTGGGACAACGTCGCCGCACTCACACCCCAGATGAGGAGGGCGAATCCGAGGAGGCCGATGGCGAGCCACACCACCACCCGCCACAGCAGGAGTACCCCCTCGCTGACGGAGAGGAAGCGATCCCGGCGGTCGAAGGAGCGAATGCGTCCGGCCACGGCATGCAGGCCTTTCCGGCACAGCCGCATCATCGAGACCACCAAGCTTCGTTCTTGTGGGCGGGGCACGACGAGCGCTTTGATCACGTCGCCCAAGTCGTAGACGAGTACGGCGGCGCCGACACCGGCGCCGAGATCGCGCCAATCGCTCACGCGCTGCTCACCGGCCGCCGGCGGTCAGTGCAGAGCCGGTGCCGGGGTGGCGGTGTTGCGGGCCCGGCGCACCATGTCCTCCAGCGTGAAGGAATCCAGGTGCTCGCGCATGTGCTGGCCAACCCCGGCCCATACGTCCAACAGCACGCACTGGCCCTCGTGCTCGCAGGCGCCGTTCTCGTGGGGACGGCCGAAGTCGCCGGCCACGATGGGTCCGTCCACCGCGCTCACGATCTGGCCCAAGGTGATGGACGACGGTGGGCGGGCCAGCACGTATCCACCCCCCACCCCCCGCTTGGAGCGCACCAGCCCCGCACCTTTCAGCGCCAGGAGGATCTGCTCCAGGTAGGGCTGGGGCAGGCCGGTACGCTCGGCGAGGTCGCGCACCGATGTCGGCCCCTGGCCGTCGGTGTGCAGTGCCAGCGACAAAAGGGCCCGGCTGGCGTAGTCAACCCGGGTGGACACCTTCACGACCCGATGCTACCGGGCGCCGCGGGCCGGTCCCCGGAGGCTGGGTACAGTGCGCCGGGTGGTGATCGACGAACCGTTCGTGCCCGACTACGGCGGTGCCTGCCTGTCGTCCCTCGTGCCCGCATTGCGCGCACGGGACCAGGCCACGCCCGAGTGGCTACCGGCCCCGGCGGTCGGGGCGTCCCAGATCCTCCTGTTGGTGGTGGACGGGCTCGGCTGGCAGCAGCTTCGCCAGCACGCCGCCGAGGCACCCACGCTCGCTGCCGGCACCGGGAACGCCATCACCTCGGTGGTCCCCACGACCACGGCCACCGCCCTGACCTCGATCACCACCGGGCGGACGCCGGCCGAGCACGGAGTGGTGGGCTACCGCATGGCGGTGCCGACGGATGTGGCCGCCCTCGGCGGCTCGGGCCATGGTGGCGGTGCATCGGCCACGCCCTCCGAGGTGCTCGACGTGCTGCACTGGACGACTGCGAACGGGGACGCCCGACGACGCCTGCCGGCTACCTCCGTGCAGCCACATGCACCCTTCGTCGACGGCGGGGTCCCGGCGGTGACTCGGGCCGAATTCGCAGCCACGGGCTTCTCTGCCGTCCATTTGAACGGTGCCCGAGTGGTGGGTTGGCGGGTGCCGTCCACGCTGGTCGTCGAGGCCGGGCGCCTGCTGCGCCGGGGCGAGCCTTTCGTCTACGCCTACTACGACGGGAT
>JASHZK010000012.1 GCA_030042575.1 Acidimicrobiales bacterium | reverse complement strand
GGCGTAGAGGAACGCGAGCAAGCGGGTAGCTGGACATGGCCGACGCCTCCAAGCAGAAGATCCGGATCAGGCTCAAGGCCTACGACCACGAGATCCTGGACCAGTCCACGGAGAAGATCGTCCAGACGGTGCTGCGTACCCAGGCCAAGGTGCAGGGCCCGGTACCGCTGCCGACCGAGAAGCACCGTTTCACGGTGATCCGCTCGCCCCACAAGTACAAGGACAGCCGCGAGCACTTCGAGATGCGAGTGCACAAACGCCTGGTCGACATCGTCGAGCACACGCCCAAGACGGTGGACTCCCTGCAGCGTCTGGATCTCCCGGCCGGCGTCGACATCGAGATCAAGATACAGAACGTGTAACGCCGAGCGTGGTGGGGCAACCACCCTCACCACCCGCTCGCAGTGTCATCCCTCCGCCACGGCCAGCCGCCTTCTTGGAGCTCGGCGTGGACCCGGGGAGAGCCGTAGGTGCGCGGCGTGCCGCCGGAGGCCTCGAAAGATGCACTTCACCTCGGCGTCGAGCTCTTGGCGGCGGCGCTGACGAGCAGTCGGTGGGCGGTCGTGCCACTTGTAGAACCACGACTCCGAGAGCCCGAGGAACCGACAGCTGGCGCATTCGAGCCCTGGCACTTCGCCACCCTTCATCCCTACATCTCACGTCCGGTTCGATAGAGAGAGCCGGCGAAGCGTGAGCGGGATCGGCTGAGGTGGGCGAGAAGCACAGTGCCCAGCGCCCGGACGCCGATCAACGGACGACCTGCCAGCGGCCTTCCCGCTAGTGCGCAACCTGGTCAGACAGACCCGTCGTTGTCGACGGTGAGCGCCTCGAGAAGGCGTCTACATCGGATGGGCAGGAGTCAGTGAGACCGCGCCCTCGCAACGTTGGTCAGCGGTTGGTCACGGCGATGAGGTCGACGTCGCCTGTGGCGTATACATGCGCCCACCAGACCCGAACATCTTGTTCTCCCCCGACCTCAAGAGCCGCGGTGCGGACTTCGTACTCAGGCTGGTGTGAAAGCTCAGCAATCGGCACGCTTGGCGCACGCCCCGGCCGATCGCCGAGTTCGGCTATGAATGTGCGAGCAACGCTGCGCGCCGATGGACTTGGACGCTCTCGCTCGATCCAGAGGTGGTACTCGCTGACATCGCGGAGCGGCACTACTCGGTCGTGGCTTAGGTCTGATCCAAGAACTGCTCGCCGCTGATCGGCTCAGCTTCCGATGCATGCACCCGCTCGATGGACGCCTCGAGGTGGGCTCGGAACTCAGGGTCCGACAGTGACTCGAGGGCGGCACGCCAAGACCGATCGAGGGCTCTCTGCCGAGCCGATTCCTCGGGACTCAGATCGTCACGGTGCAGCGCCACTTATCACCTCGTTCGACAACGCTAAGCCACAGCGTACCGACCCCGCCAAGATACCCGCCGCCTGACGGAGTGAGCGAGTTACAGGGTGTCTGGGATTTCATCCCGTTTGTGAGGTAGGCATGGATCGAACGGTCCGCCACCGGCAATCGGAGGGACCCGGGCACGACCGCCATCGACCCGCAGCGTGCAGCTTTGGCGCTTTCTTTGTATCAAGATCCAGAACGTGTAACAAGAGCGTGGTGGGGAACCAGCCTCACCACGGCTCGCCGGCGTGCTCCCTCTGAAGAATGTCGATCACGACAGAACACTCACTTCGCTGGGCTTGAGCCTTGCGCTCCACCGCTCCTCGATGCGGCCATATCGCCATATGGCCATGGCCAGGGCCCAGGTGACGACGAACATGCCGACGATGACGAAGCCGGCGGTGTTGATATTGAAGTTGTACATGAAACCCCAAAAGCCGTGGTGCTGGCTCAGACCGTGGAACTCCTGGGGCATGAGGCCCAAGGTTTCGATCCCGCCGATGAAGAAGCAGATGGCCACCGATAGTCCGGTGATGGCCAGGTTGTAATACACCTTCCGAACGGGATTGAAAAAAGCCCAGCCGTAGGCCAGGTTCATGAAGATCCCGTCGGTGGTGTCCATGAGACTCATGCCGGCGGTGAAGAGGATTGGCAGGCAAATGATGGCGTACCAGGGGATGTGGCGTGACGCATACAGCGCGGTTGTCGCCAACAAGGCGACCTCCGTCGCAGTATCGAAACCCATGCCGAAGACGACTCCCACCGGATACATCTGCCATTCCTTGTGGATGGCCTTCATCCACTTACCGAGGAACCGGTAGAAGAACCCACGGTTCTCCAATTGGCGCTCCAGCTCCGCCTCGTCGTAGTTGCCTCGGCGCATCGACCGAAAGACCTTGGCGATCCCCGCAAGTACCACGAGGTTGAGAAGACCGATCAAGAAAAGAAACGCGGCTGACACGATGGTGCCGAAGACCCCGCCGAATTGCTCCAAGCCCGAGTTGTTGTTCGACACCGCGCCGAAAACGGCCTTTTCAGCAATGATGATCCCGACCCCGATGGCCACGACGATGGTGGAATGCCCCAGGGAGAAGAAGTAGCCGTAAGCCAGCGGTCGGGGCTCGTCGGTGCCCTTTCGTTCGTTCATGGCCTTACGGGTGGTGTTGTCGATAGCCGAGATGTGATCGGCGTCGAAGGCGTGGCGCAATCCGAGGGTATAGGCGAGCACACTCACCCCGATGCCCAGGCCCTTGTAGTGGGCGGGCACGACGAAGGCGATGAACACGAAGAAGCCGAGAGCGTGAAGAGCGAGGATCGTCCCGTACATCCCGATCACCCGTAGTCGCTCGTTTGGACTCAGGCCCGCGAACGACACCCTGAGCATGTCTTTGGTGCGAAGGGGTCCCGTCATCGATCTGGCTGGCACCTGTGGACCTCCGTTCTCGACTGGCTACCCTGACGGCGACCTGAGTCCGAAAGGCTGCCACATGTGCGACCTGGCCGCAATTGGGATTTGGGAGCGCGGATGGCCTCGGAGGACCTATCATGTCGCCATGAGCAAGGCGCTCGCTCCCGCCCGACCAGCAAGGGGCGATCTGGCGACTGTGGACGACGTGCTCGCCTTGATGCGCTCCCAAGGCGGGCGAGCAACGCCCTCGCGCCGGATCCTCCTGGAGGTGCTCTTCAAGGCCAAGGGTCACCTGACAGCCGAAGAGCTGGCCGAGATGGTCCAGAGCCGCGCCCCCGATGTCAACATCTCGACCATCTACCGGAACCTCGAGGACCTCCAGCTTCTCGGAGTCGTCGTCCACACCCACCTCGGCCACGGTCCGGCCACCTACCGGCTCTCCTCCCACGCCCACGCCTATTTCATCTGCGAAGAGTGCGGAAGGACCATCGAGGCGCCCGACGAGCTGTTTCGCGGCCTGGCCCGGGCCGCCAGGAACCGACTCGGCTTCTCGATCGACCCTCGCCACTTCGCCATCCTGGGCCGCTGTGCCACCTGTATCTGAGGCTGGTCACTGACTCCGGTCGCAGGCGAAGGGCGGCCCTGAGTCGAACCTCGCCGTCGGCCGGTCCAGCTAGCTCATGCGAGCTGGAGGCAATACAGTCGGGCTGACACCCCACGAGCGACCCAGGGAGCCCGCCATGACCGAGTATGTCCTTCCCGACTTGCCCTACGACTTCGCTGCCCTCGAACCGCACTACTCAGGCGAGATCGTGGAACTTCACTACACCAAACACCATGCCGCTTACGTGGCCGGGGCCAACACCGTCATCGGGAAGCTCTCCGAGGCAAGGGCCTCGAATGAATTCGGGGCCATCGTGGGGCTCGAGAAGACCTTTGCTTTCAATATCTCAGGGCACGTGCTCCATTCGATTTTTTGGACGAACCTGTCTCCCGACGGTGGTGACAAGCCCGGCGGCAAGCTCGCTGTGGCCATCGAAGAGCACTTCGGGACTTTCGACGCCTTCAAGGCCCAGCTCTCGCAGGCGTCCGCCACTGTTCAGGGATCAGGCTGGGGGGCACTGGCCTGGGAGCCGCTTGGCCGACGCCTGGTGGTGGAGCAGATCTACGACCATCATGGCAATGTCGGAACGGGTTCAGTCCCGCTTCTCGTTTTCGATGCCTGGGAGCACGCCTACTATCTCCAGTACAAGAACGTTAGGGCCGATTTCGTGTCGGCGCTGTGGAACATCGTCAACTGGGAAGATGTGGGGCGTCGTCTCGAG